>CANROL010000131.1 GCA_947632255.1 uncultured Bacilli bacterium | reverse complement strand
ACTTTAACAGCTACATCACGGTCTAAAATAGTATCATAAGCTAAATAAACATTAGCCATACCACCTTCACCAATCGATTTTATTATTTGGTAACGGTCGCTAATTTTTTGACCTTTCATTATCACATTTGTCCTCTCCCTTCATTTAACATTAAGTAAGCAATTGAGATATTATCTGTTCCCCCACGGGCATTACATTTACGAATTAATTTGCTAATTTTTTCTTCGATTTCTAATTCATTATCATTTAATACTTTGGCAATTTGTTCGGTTGTAAGCATATTAGTTAAGCCATCACTACAAAGAAGAATACCATCTAAGCTATGATGATCATCAACATCAAAAATATCAATTTCACATTTTTCCGCGGCACCTAGAGCTTTCATTAAAACATTCTTTTTGGGATGAAATTTAGCTTCTTCTTCGGTTAAATTACCTGCCTGGACTAAAAGATTTACTAAAGTATGATCTTTTGTTACTTTATGTAATTGCCCATTTTTTAAAACAAAACCAGAAGAATCCCCAATATTACCAAAGATTAAATAATCATTTGTTAAGAGGGCCATCACTAAAGTTGTCCCCATGCCAGTAGAATCAGGATTAGCACTAGCATATTCTAAAATGTTTTTATTTATTTCACTGGCACTATCATTAAGCCAATTTACAGCGTCTAATTTGGAACCAATGCTTGATATATTATTAAATCTTTTACCTAAATAGGCAATAGCTAAGGAAGAAGCAACTTCCCCTTTGCGATGACCTCCCATTCCATCACAGACAATCATTAAGTATTCATTGCTAGCATTTTTTAAGATTGTCACAGAATCTTCATTATGAGTTCGCACTTTACCAGTATCTGTAAGATAAAATGATTTCATTTATTTTTCATACTCCCTCTTAATTGTCCACATGCGGCATCAATGTTGCCTCCAAATTCTCGACGGATAGTAGCATTTAGGCCATTCTTTTTTAATGTATCATAAAAAGCCATAATTTTATTTTTACTACTGCGTTTAAATTCTTGAGCTTCAGTTTCATTATATGGGATTAAATTAACATAGACATTTAAACCTTTAAATAATGAAGCTAATTCTAAGGCACAATCGATACTATCATTTACATTATCTAGCATAACATATTCTAGGGTTACTCGTCTACTTGTTACATGCAAATAATCAACGATTGCTTGCTTTAAAGTAGCTAAATTATACACTTTGTTGACAGGCATTAAGCTATTTCGTAAATTATCATTCGGCGCATGTAGAGAAATGGCTAAATTAATTTGAATAGGTAATTTAGCTAATTCATATATTTTAGGTACTAAACCACAGGTTGATAAAGTAATATGTCTGGCCCCAATTTGAATACCTTTACTATCATTAATAATTTTAATAAAATTCACAATATTATCATAATTATCTAATGGTTCACCAATACCCATGATAACCACACTTTTAAGACGAATATTTAAATCTTTTTCAATAACTAGTATTTGTTCTACCATTTCATATGCTTCTAGATTACGAATTTTCTTTTGGCGACCAGATTCACAAAATTTACAGCCCATATTACATCCTACTTCACTAGAAACACAAATAGAAGCACCATAATCATGAAACATAACAACAGCTTCAATATAATTATCATCAAATAAATGAAATAAGTATTTTTTAACTAAGTTATCTTCTTGTTTTTTTTCAATACTAATTAAATCAGTAGTAAAATCTTTTAAAAGCTGGTCTCTTACTTCTTTTTTTAAATTAGTAAAATTAGCTATATTAAATTCTCTTTTTTGATATAACCATTCATATACTTGAGTAGCTTTAAATTTCTTTTCATTAATACTTAGAAAATAGGCCTCTAAATCTTCTTTAGTTAAATTAAATAAATTTCTTTTCATATATACCTCTATAATAATATATTTAATAGATATTAACTTATTGTTTTATTTAATAACTCTTCTTTATTAATACCATTTAAATAATCTTTAACTAACATAGTTTTTTTACCAAATGGTTTAATTTTAGTTAAATAATAGATACGATCAAGACAGGAAATACCAATGGCATCTTTAGTTATTTTAACTATTTTACCCGCGGGTATGGTTGTTTCTTCACCAATATAGCCTTCATATACTTTAATTTCTTCATCATTTAAATTAAAATTAGCTAAAGGCCAAGAATTTAAGCCCCGAATTTTATTATGGATTGCAAGAGCAGAATTATGAAAATCAAGATGTTCATCGGCTCTTTTTATTATTTTAGCTAATGTTGCTTCTTCATTATTTTGTTTAATTCTTTTATTAGTACCATTTTTAATACTAGGTAGGGTTTTAAATAATAAATCGGCCCCAAGAATACTTAGTTTTTGATGCAAAGTTTCAACGTTATCTTCTTTTTTAATAGGAATACTTTCCATCGTAATAATATCACCAGTATCCATACCTTCATCCATATACATAATAGTAATTCCTGTTACATCATCGCCATTTATTAGAGCATGATGAATTGGTGCTCCTCCCCGGTATTTAGGAAGTAAGCTCGCATGAACATTTAGACAACCAAGCCGAGGTATTTCTAAGACTTCTTTAGGAATTATTTGACCATAAGCACAAGTAATAATTAAATC
>CANROL010000130.1 GCA_947632255.1 uncultured Bacilli bacterium | reverse complement strand
TGTGGGTAAATCGGATTTAGTAATTACTAGTTTATGTATTAATATTCCTATGGGTTGGACTTTTGGTTTATTTATTTTATTCTTACTTGTAGGAACTAGTAATGCTGTTAATATTACGGATGGGCTAGATGGTCTAGCTGCAGGTTTATCTGCGATTGCTTTCTTTGCTTTTGGAATTATTGCTTGGAATACAGGTTGGTTATCCGGTTATCAAGAAATAGCTATTTTTTGCTTTATTCTTGCGGGAGCTTTATTAGGCTTTTTAGTTTTTAATGCTCATCCTGCCAAAGTTTTCATGGGTGATTTAGGTTCACTTTCTTTAGGGGGAGCTTTAGCAACTATTGCTATTTTAACCAGACACGAATTATCTTTAGCTTTAATTGGGGGTATCTTTGTTATTGAAACATTAAGTAGTTTAATTCAAATTATTGCAATTCGAAAATTCCATAAGAAAGTCTTTAAACGAGCACCACTTCATCATCACTTTGAAGTAATGGGCATGAATGAACAAGATATTGTGCGTTATTTTTGGGTGGCTGGCTTAATTCTTGCCATGGCGGCAATAACTTATGGTGTTTGGTTATAATTTTACTTGCTAAATTTATTTTCATAATTTATAATTAAATTAGAGATGATGTTTATGAATAAAGTAAGTGTTATTATACCTGTTTATAATGCTGAGGCAACCATCGAAAAATGTTTAGATTCTATTATTAACCAAACTTATCAAAATTTAGAGATAATCGTAATTAATGATGGTTCTACAGATAATACTGATAAACTAATAAGAAAATACCAAGATAAAAGAATTAAATATCTTAAAAGAAAGAATTCCGGAATAGGTATTACACGTAACAAAGGAATAGAAGCATCAACCGGGGATTATTTAATGTTTGTTGATTCTGATGATTATTTAGATTTAAATTGTATTCAAATATTAATTAATAATGCTTTAAATAATAAAGCTGATTTAGTTATATTTAATTATATTTTAGTAACTAAAAGTAAAAATATAGAAATTACTATCCCTGCTTTTAAACCATCTACTTTAAAAAATAATCCGGATTTATTAGTAAATATTAATTTAAGTCCTTGGAATAAGTTATATCATAAATCATTATTTAAAAATAATCGTTTTGTAACAAACTTAAAATATGAAGATGCTCCTACAACTGTTCAAGCTTTAATTGATGCCAAAAAAATTAGTTATGTCCCTGATTATTTATATTATTATATTACTAATCCTCAAGGCGAAACTTTAACAAAAGATAAAAGAAGTTTAGATATTTTAAAAATATGTGATATTATTAAAGATAAAACTAAAGAATATTCTTATTTAAATCCAACTAAATTATTTGTTAAAATGTTAGTACCTTTTTTAAAAATATCCCGTTTTATTAAAAATTATAGATTAAGAAATACTATTATAAATAATATATATGAATATTTAAAAAAGACAGATAAAGAATGGTATAAATATTTAGATATTATTGAAACTGATAAGAAGAAAAAATTTTTATTAAAACATAAATTTATTTTAAAAGTATATTGTAATATCTATGCTTTAATTAAATAAGTTCTATTTTTAAATATTATCCATAAATTATTATAGGTGGATATATGAAAAAGAAAAAAATGGATTATATTCTTTTTATATCTATAATAATTATTAGTATATTTGGAATTATTATGATTTATTCCGCTAGTTCAATTTGGGCTGAATATAAATTTCATGATGCTTTTAAATATGTAAAACAACAAAGTATCTTCTTTTTTTTAGGTGCTATTATAATGTATCTTATAACTAAATTTGATTTAAAAATACTAAAAGATAAAGCTAATTTAATATTAGGTATTTGTTTTTTACTTTTAGTTTTAGTTTTAATACCCGGGATTGGAAGTATTCGAAATGGTTCACGTAGTTGGTTTGGTATAGGCTCTTTAGGAATCCAACCCAGTGAATTTGCCAAAATTGGTTTAATTATTTATACTTCTAAATATTTAGCTAAAAATCGTAAAAATATGCAAGATATTAAAAAGGGAGCATTGCCTATATTTTTAGTAATCGCAGTCTTCTTCTTATTAATTATGTTAGAACCTGATTTTGGGACGGCAATGGTTATTACACTTACATTAATTTGTTTAATATTTATATCAGGTTTAAAAATATCATTTTTTGTAAAACTAGGGGTAGTAGGTCTTTTAGGTATTGTGGGTTTAATTATTGCCGCCCCTTATCGAATGGCAAGAATTATTTCTTTCTTAAATCCCTGGAGTGATCCTTTGGGAAGTGGCTATCAAATTATTCAAAGTTTGTATGCAATTGGACCAGGGGGCTTATTAGGTCAAGGCTTTATGAAATCAAGGCAAAAACACTTTTATTTGCCTGAACCCCAAACAGATTTTATCTTTTCCATTATTAGTGAAGAATTTGGCTTTTTAGGAGTTTTAATTGTTACTTTCTTTTTTGGTTTTATCTTTTATCGCATGCTTAAAATTGCTTTAAAAACAGATGACTTATTTTCTAAATATTTAGTCTTTGGTCTAGCTTTTGGTATCATTATTCAAGCAAGTCTTAATCTTGCTGTTGTAGTTGGTTTAATTCCTGTAACCGGGTATGCCCTTTTGTTGTACTCATAACTACAATCAAATTTTTCCCTTATTATA
>CANROL010000129.1 GCA_947632255.1 uncultured Bacilli bacterium | reverse complement strand
CAAACCAAGCAGATATCTGGTGGCGAATCATTCGTATAAATGGAGATGGAAGTATAAGGATGATATATGCTGGAACATCGACAAATGGAAGTGCACCAGAACAAATAGATTCAGAAACAATGCTTAATGGTAATTATTATACTTTTAATAATATAGTTGATCAAGCAGAATATGTCGGATATCAATATACGTTAGGTGAAAGTAATGGGCTTACCAAAGATAGCAATGCTAAAATAGAATTAGAGAAATGGTTTCAAGAAAATTTAATAGATGAATATAATGATGGATATATAAATAAAAATGCCGGTTTTTGTGGTGATAGAAGCATAACAATAGGAACGGGCATAGGTGATGAATTTACTGAATATGGACCATATACAAGAACAATAGAAACATATGAACCAACTTTCCTATGTGAAGATAAAGAACATGATTTATATACCGTAAAAGGAACAAATGAAGGAACAAGAAGTCTAGAATATCCGATAGGCTTGTCTACCATCGATGAGCAAGTCTATGCTGGAAATCATTGGGGTGAAAACAATGATAAATATTATTTATATAATGGAAATTATTACTGGACAATGTCTCCTTCTTACTTCGGCAATTTGTTTGCGCCTGTATTTAACATCGATGGCATTAATATAGGCATCTATGGTGTTGCTCATATTGCTTCTGGCCTTCGTCCTGTCATAAACCTAGTCGCTGGTTCTTTAACTAAAGGTGAAGGTACTGCTGATAATCCATTTACTATAAATAATTAATAAAATCTAAAAAATATCTTTCTCTAAATTTATAAATATTGTATAATAATTACTAGGTGTTTGGTATGAAGTTAGAAGATGTAGATATAAATGAATTAAGTCCAATGATGAAACAATATGTTGATATTAAAAAAGATCACATGGATGAATTATTGTTTTATCGTTTGGGGGATTTTTATGAATTATTTTTTGAAGATGGTATTACGGCTTCTCGTGAATTAGAACTTACTTTAACTGGTAAAAATGCTGGTTTAAAAGAGCGGGTTCCTATGTGTGGTGTTCCTTTTCACAGTGTTGATCCTTATATAGATAAATTAGTTAACAAAGGTTATAAAGTTGCTTTATGTGAACAATTAGAAGATCCTAAAAAAACTAAAGGTATGGTTAAACGGGGAGTTATTTCTATATCTTCTAAAGGAACAATTGTAAATGGTAGTAATTTAAATGAACATGATAATAATTATATTGCCTCAGTTTTAGATTTAGATTATTTATATTTAATTACTTATGCAGATATATCTACTGGGGAATTAAAAAGTTTAAGTGTTAAACACCAAAGAGAATTACTTATAAATGAAATCTTACAAATTGGTGTTAAAGAAATAATCCTAGAAAATAATAGTGACTATGAACTTATTAATATTTTAAAAAACACTTATAGTATTTCTCTTGTTTATAGTGAAGCTTTTTTAAATGAAGGCTATGAAGAATTACTTAATACTATTAATGATGAAAGAGTAAAAAAGGGTGTTAAACATTTATTTTATTATTTAGTTGTTAAATTATTAAAAGATTTACATCATTTAAATAAAATAGAAATCGTAAATAAAAATGATTATTTAGAAATGGATATTCATACTATAAGAAACCTAGAATTGGTGGAAACTTTACGTCTTAAAGAACGTACTTATTCTTTACTATGGCTTCTTGATAAAACTAAAACCGCGATGGGTTCTAGGAAAATGAAGAATTGGTTATTATATCCTCTTCGCAATATTGAATTAATTTTAGAAAGATATAATCATATAGAAATATTAAATAATGAATTTATTTTAAGAGATGAATTAAATAAATTATTAGATGAAGTTTATGATTTAGAAAGATTATGTGCTAAAGTTAGCACGGGTAGTATTAATGCTCGTGATGTTTTACAAATTAAAAATTCTTTAAAAGTTTTGCCTAGAATTAAAGAAATATTAGGTTTATTAAAGTTTAATTATAATTTAAATATTCATGAAGATTTATATAATTTATTAGATAAAAGTATCTATGAAGATCCTCCAGTTACTTTAAAAGAAGGTTTTTTAATTAAAGATGGTTATAATAGTGAACTTGATGAATTAAAAAAGATTAGAAGTGGGGGGAAAGATTTTATTGCCGAATTTGAAAATAAAATAAAAGAAAAAACTGGTATTAAAAATTTAAAAGTTGGTTTTAATCGCATATTTGGTTATTATATTGAAGTATCTAAAGGTCAAGCTAGTTTTGTTAAAGATGAATTAGGTTGGGAGCGAAGACAAACTCTTACGACTGGGGAAAGATTTATATCCCCTGAATTAAAAGAAAAAGAAGCTTTAATATTAAATGCTGAAGAAAAAATATGTGATTTAGAATATAATTTATTTATGGAAATAAGAGAAGCTATTAAAAAAGAAGTTTTGTCTTTAAAAGAAACTGCCAATATTATTAGTGAAGTAGATGTTTTAATTGCCTTATCTTTATGTGCAGATAGTTATCATTTAGTTAAACCTAATTTAAATAATGAACATATATTTTATGTTAAAGAAGGAAAACACCCCGTAATTGAAAATGTTAAAGGGGGAAGTTATGTTGCTAATGATATTAAAATGGATGCCAAAACAGATATTTTATTAATCACTGGCCCTAATATGAGTGGTAAATCAACTTATATGCGCGAGGCCGCAATAATA
>CANROL010000128.1 GCA_947632255.1 uncultured Bacilli bacterium | reverse complement strand
AGAGGGCAATGTGTTAACCATTTCACCAACGAGTCATAAACTAATTATAGCAACTATTTATCGAAAAATCAATGTAAAGTAAAAACTAAAATCTAGAAATATTTAAAAATATAAGCTATGATATAAATGGTGTTATATATGAAAACAAAAATATTTAATTATGATAAACTTGCACCAGAAGAAATTGATGAGCATATTATTCGGGTAAAAGCCATAATGTTAAATAGTAAAAATGAAATTTTACTAGCCGAAGCTTTTGGCACTATTCAATTTCCTGGAGGTCACTTAAAAGAAAAAGAAACTTTATCTAAAGCTCTAATTCGTGAAGTAAAAGAAGAAACAGGCATTAAACTAGAAGGGGATTTAACTCCATTTTATGCCATAAAATATTATTTAAAAGATCATCCCGTAAGAGGTCATAATCGTAGTATTGATATCTATTATTTTAAAGTTATAACTGATGAAGTTTTTAAATTAGATAAATTAAAACTTGATGACCAAGAAAGAAATGGTAATTTTAAATTAAATTATGTTCCCTTAAAAGATATTAAAAAATATTTAAAACAAAATCTTAAAAATAATCAAATAAATAAAATAGTTAATCGCGAAATTCTTCTTGCCCTAAAAAATATGGAAGGTTAAAATGGATACTAGAAAATTTATTATGCGTGATGAAGAATTTATCTGCACCGTTTGTCATACTAAAGTAAAACCATTAAATTATACGGCCCGGGATCATTGTCCAAATTGCTTATCTAGTCTGCATGTTGATAATAATCCGGGTGATAGGCTAAATACTTGTCATGGCATTTTAAAACCTATTGATATGGAAAAATATAAAGATACATATAAAATTATATATAAATGCCAAAAATGTGGCCAAATTAAAAAAAATATTATGGCTCGCGATGATAATTTTGATGCACTATTAAAGATAATCCAAAATAAAAATATCTAGAAAAGAGGTCAAAAATGGCTATATATTTAAAGGATAATTTACCAGTTAAAAAAAGATTACCAGAAGTTCAATTTGTTAATAATTTAACAACTTCTAAATACCATGTTAAAATAGGTATTTTAAATCTTATGCCTACTTTAGAAGATACTGAATATCAATTAATTAAAGTTTTAGATAATCCTTTAATAACTATTGAATTAAATTTTATTTATTTAGATACAAAAAAAACTAGCCCAGATAAAATATCTTATTTCAAAAAATATTATCATTCTTTTAAAAGTATTAAAGAAGAATATTATGATGGCTTAATCATCACAGGTGCTCCCTTAGAACATATTCCATATCCCAGTGTAACATATATTAATGAATTAAAAGAATTCTTTAAATATACCAAAACCCACGTTAAATCGACATTATTTTTATGTTGGTCTTCCGAATTTGCTTTACAATATTTTTATGGCATCAATCGTTATTATTTAAAAACTAAAGCTTCTGGTTTATATAAACACTACACAATTAGTAAAACTTTACTTACTAAAGGTTTTGATGACGCTTATTATATCCCAATATCTCGTTATTGTAGTATTGTTGAATCCGATATTACCAAAAATAATGATTTAATTTTAACAAGTAAATCTAATCAAACCGGCCCTTATATTATTGAAAGCCGTGATGGCTCTAAAGTCTTTTTAACTGGTCATGCTGAATATGAAGTTGATACTTTAAAAAAAGAATATGAGCGCGATCTTGATAAAGGTTTACAAATAGATGTTCCTAAAAACTATTTTCCAAGTGATGATCCCACCAAAAAACCAAGTTATAAATGGCATGCAACCTGTACTTTATTATACCAAAATTGGTTAATTTACTATGTTTGTAAAAATATGTTATAATAAGCAAAAGGAGTTTTTACTATGTCCAAAGAATTAGTATTAAATAGAATGTTGGAATTTAAAAAATTTGTTATTACCAATAAAAGATTACCTAAATTATGGGAAACTAAATTTCTCGATCAAGAAGATATGCGTATTTGGTTTAATAATATTTGTAAATTACCCAATTTTCAAAACTATGTTACAGAAATTAATAATCTTTTAAGTGAATATAATTTTGCGTTATTAAGCGATAGTTCCAAAGAAAAAGAATTTCTAAACTATATTATGGAACATAAAATGCTACCTCTTAAAAATAAAGTTTATTTTAGTAATAATGAAGATATGTTTAGTTGGTATAATCTATATCGCTTAAAACATCGTGATTTTGAAGAATTAGTCCATAATAATTTATTTGAATATGAAGACTTTGATTTAAATATAGTTTGGTCTAATATCAAAGATGAATTTTTAAATACTATTAAAAAATTAAAAAGAATACCTAATCATGGTGAAGCTAAAACATCAACTGGTATTGATATTCGCATTATTTATGATAAATTATTAATTGTAAATCCCATATATTGTGAAAAATTATTACTTTATATAGCTTCTTTAAAAGAACAAAAATTAAGTATTGCTAATCGTATCCAAGAATTAAAAACAACTACATCTTCATTAGGTTATATCCCCGAATTTCAAGAATCCCGTTTTAGTGATAATACTGATATGTATACATGGTACATGCGTTATAAAACTATTATTCCTAGTTTAGAACCTGAATTAAATACTTTAATTAAAGAAAATAATATTAAGGCTGAATTTACAAGAGGTAAATAACTAAAAAGGGGATTTATTGTAAAAAAAAAATTAATTTTATTCAAAAAAGTATTGCCTTTTATTTAAAATATGCTATAATTAAATAGCGTTTACAGATTGTCTCCTTAGCTCAGCTGGTAGAGCAACTGACTCTTAATCAGTGGGTCCAGGGTTCGAATCCCTGAGGGGACACCA
>CANROL010000127.1 GCA_947632255.1 uncultured Bacilli bacterium | reverse complement strand
TTAGGGCTTCTTTAAATAATAAATCACTATACAAAGCTTCATTTAATACTATAGTTGGCATAAAGACCTCCTCCTTTCTAAATTTCTTAAAAAAAGAAATTGTTTCCTACTATAACATTCTAAATACGCGAAATTTGTCGAATTATAGTTTTATTGTTAAATTTTTTTTTAAAACAAAATTTTTAAAAAATTAGCAGTTATATATTGACAAGTGCTAAGCATAATATTATAATGATATTAGCACTGAAAAAGTAATAGTGCTAATTAGGTGAGTTAAATGGATGAAAGACAAAGAAACATCTTAAAAGAAATCGTTGAGTGTTATATTAAAGAAGCAAAACCGATTGGTTCAAAACATCTATGCGATAAATTTAATTGTTCTAGTGCAACGATTAGAAATGAGATGGCTTATTTAGAAAAACTTGGCTATTTAGAAAAAAATCATATTTCAAGTGGTCGTATTCCTAGTGAAGCTGGTTATAAATACTATGTAGAAAATTTAATGCAACCCAAAGAATTAACCGGTGAAGATATGCTGAAACTGCAAACTATATTTTCTAATCAAAATTTAGTTGTCAGTGAAGCAATCTTGGAATGTTTAGAAATTATTAGTGATATAACTAATTATACGAGTATTAGTTTAGGTACTGATTCTTATGAAAACAAATTGCAGCAAATTTCAATTATTCCTCTGGATGATGAACATATTGTCGCTTTAGTATGTACAGATAAAGGAATTGTTAAAAATAAACAATTTAATATAGCTCGTAATTTAAATATTAAAGAAATAGTTAAAACAAGTGAAATAATTAATAAAATGTTAATTGGAACACCTATTTCTTTAATAAATGAACGTTTGGAATATGAGATTAAACCCATTATTGAAGAACAAGTAAAACAATATGAAGCTATCTATGGAATATTTTATAATGCTTTTAATGATTTTGTTAGTTCTAAAGATAATTATCATGTAATTGGTAAGTCAAAAATGTTAGCTCAACCAGAATATAATGATACTAAAGAAATAAGAAGATTAATTGCTAAATTAGAAGATGAAAATGAAATTAAAAAGATTGAAAAGCATAATGATGATAAAGATATTAGTATTTATATTGGGAAAGAAACAGAGTTTGATGATAATGTGACAGTAATTAAAACCAATTATAAAATTGGTGGAGAAACAGGAACTATTGCTATTGTTGGTCCTAAGAGAATGGAATATGATAAAGTCGTGGGACTTCTTAATACTTTAAATAAATGGTTAGAAGAAAAAGGTGAATAAATGGAAGAAAAAGATAATAATCTTCATGAAGAAATAGTTGAAGAAGTAAAAGAAGAAATAAAAGATAATAAAAAAGAAAAAAAGAAAAAAATTGATAAAGAAAAAAATGAATTAATTAAAACTAATTTAGAATTAAAAGAAAAAGTATTAAGAATTACAGCTGAAATGCAAAATATGAAAAGAAGATATGAAACTGAAATAGCAAATCTCTATAAATATGATGGTTTTGATATTGTTGCTAAAATATTGCCAGTTATTGATAATTTTGAACGAGCAATGAATATTAAAATTGAAGGTGCTGAAAAATATACAGCTGGTTTTAAAATGATATATGATAATTTAATAAATATTTTAACAGCTCATGAAATAAAAGAAATAGATGTTTTAGATAAAGTTTTTGATCCAAATATCATGAATGCGGTTTTAACTGAAGAAAATAAAGATAAAGATAATAATATAGTTTTGGAGTGTTTACAAAAAGGCTATATGTATAAAGATAAATTAATTAGACCAGCCATGGTTAAAGTAAATGAAAGGAATGATTAAAAATGGCAAAAATAATAGGTATTGATTTAGGAACAACTAATAGTTGTGTTGCAGTATTAGAAGGTGGGGAACCTAAAGTTATCCCTAATAGTGAAGGAGCTAGAACAACACCTTCAGTTGTAGCTTTTAAAGGCGATGAAGAAATGGTAGGACAAATTGCTCGTAATCAAGCAGTTACTAATCCTAAAAATACAATTTCTTCAATTAAAAGAAAAATGGGTACTTCCGAAAAAGTTGAGGCTAATGGGAAACAATATACACCTGAGGAAATAAGTGCGAAAATACTTTCTAAATTAAAGAAAGATGCTGAAGCTTATTTAGGGGAAAAAGTTACTAAAGCTGTTATAACTGTTCCGGCATATTTTAATGATGCTGAACGTCAAGCAACTAAAAATGCTGGTAAAATTGCAGGTTTAGATGTAGAAAGAATTATTAATGAACCAACTGCCGCGGCTCTTGCTTATGGCTTAGATAAACAAGATAAATTACAAACTATTTTAGTTTATGATTTAGGTGGTGGAACATTCGATGTATCTATTCTAGAACTAGGTGATGGTGTATTTGAAGTTAAAGCTACTGCCGGGAATAATCGTTTAGGTGGCGATGATTTCGACCAAAGAATTATGGACTATTTAGTTAGTGAATTCAAAAAAGAAAATGGTATTGATTTATCTAAAGATAAAATAGCCATGCAAAGAATTAAAGATGCCGCTGAAAAAGCTAAAAAAGATTTATCTGGTATGACTAATGCTTCAATTAGTTTACCATTTATTGCCCAAAATGATGAAGGACCATTACATTTTGAAACTAGTTTAAGTAAAGCTAAATTTGAAGATTTATGTCGAGATTTATTTGATTCAACATTAGAACCAGTTCATAAAGCTTTAAAAGATGCTAAATTAAGTGCTAAAGATATTGATAAAGTTATATTAGTTGGTGGATCTACCCGTATTCCATATATTCAAGAATTAGTTAAAAAAGAATTAGGTCAAGAGCCTAATAAGAGTGTTAACCCTGATGAAGTTGTGGCTATGGG
>CANROL010000126.1 GCA_947632255.1 uncultured Bacilli bacterium | reverse complement strand
AATAAAAATTTCAGTGGGATATTATCTATGCAAGAACAAATTTTAAAAGATTATGAAGAAGATATTGCTAAATATGCTGAAGGTTTAGATAAAGCTCGAATATTGAATGCTTTTAGAAAAGTATCAACATTTTTAGGTAATGAGAATAAAAAATTTCAAATATCTAAAATTGCAAATGGGGCAAGAAATAGAGAATATGTTGGAGTATCTGATTGGCTATCTGATGCTGGAATTATAAATGTTTCATATTGTATGGAAGAGTGTGCTTTACCTCTTAAAGGAAATTATAATGCTGATAATTACAGATTATATTTTGCTGATACGGGATTGTTAATTGCTTCTTTAGATGAAGAAGCTCAAGATGATTTACGAAAAAATCAAAATTTTAATACTTATAAAGGTGCTATTTATGAAAATATTGTAGGAGATATGTTAGTTAAATCCGGCTATAAATTGTATTTTTATAAAAATGAAAAAGGAACAGTTGAAATGGATTTCTTTATAAGGGATACCAATTCATTAATTCCAATAGAAGTTAAAGCAAATGATAACTCTACTGCATCTTTAAATAAATTAATAGATAGTGAACGTTATAAAGATATAAAATATGGTATTAAGTTATGTAATAAAAATATAGGATTTAATGGTAAATTTTATACATTTCCTTATTTTATGACATTTCTTTTAAAAAGATTTTTAAGAGGAAAATGCTAATTAAAAAAATCTAGTTTTTCTAGATTTTTAATATATTTGGGGACATACACCGGAATCAGGTCGATAAAAACAGTGATTTTTGTATTTTCCAGCAAGATTTTGACTATACCAAGTTGGAGTGCAACTGCTTACATTTTTGCCTGGAGCATAGAACCATAATGCATGAGTTGCGGGGTAATAATCTTCACCCATTAATATTCTTTTAGCTAAACTTTTTTCAATACTGGTTGCCGAGCCATAAAAAAGGGGAGAATCTGTACCTACAAATTGATTTGGTTGATAGATAGCATCACTTACAGTATGAATGTTTTTAAAGGTATAACAATTTGCTAAAACTCTATTTACAACAACATTTCCAACCATAAGCATTCCTAAATCGCCTTCAGTTTGAGCTTCCGCACGCATAATTCTGGCTAATAAGTCTAATTCTTTATCAGTATAACTTACAATCATGAATAATCACCTAATTTATTATATGAAAAGACTAGCAAAATGCGAAAAGATATGCTATAATACAGTTTATAGGGGATTAGTTTAATGGCAAAATAGGGGTCTCCAAAACCTTAGACAAGTGTTCGACTCACTTATCCCCTGCCACTTAGGTTAATAATTTTATATATAGATTAAAAGAATTAAGATGATAGTTCTTTTTATTTTGTCTTGCAAAATTTTTTAAATAATAATACAATATGATATAAGAAATGAGTTATTATGAAAAAAATTGCTTTTATATTGTTAATAAATCTATTTTTACTAACAATTATATCTAGAGATATGAATAAAAATAATGTTGATTATTTTTCTAATTGGAAATATTTATTAAATACAATAGATGAGGTTTTAGAATATACTAAAAAAGATTCTCTAAATGAAGAAGAAAAAAACTTATTTTCTAAATATCCTGATTTTAAAAAATATTTAATTAGAGCAAATATTCCAATACCTATTAAAGATAATATGATACCTCAAGGAATAACAGTTTATAAGAATTTATTATTAATTACAGCTTATGATAGTTTGGTGGAAAAAGTTTCAGTTTGCTATGTTTTAACTAAATATGGAAAATTAGTAAAAACTATTGATTTAAAAACTAAAGCTCATGTTGGGAGTATTGTTTATGATAATCTAAATAAATTAATTTGGCTTCCCGATATAAATGGTTCTTTAAAAGCTTATAGAATTGATGATTTTTTATTAAATGATAAAATTTTGCCAATCTATACTTTTGAGGAAGTAGGGAATAATTTACCTAATTATGTAAATAAGGAAGAAAATGAAATAGCTTTTTTAGATGTAAATGATAATAATATATATTTAGGTAGTTTTAATCTTAATAGTAAGGGATTAGTTAAACAATATCAATTTAGTAATAATAATTTAATACATGATAATAATTTTAGTATACCATCTAAAGTACAAAGTATAAGTATAGTAAAAAAAGATAATATAAATTATATGTTATTAAGTCGTTCTTATGGTAGAAATAATGATTCTTATTTAGAAATATATACTATGAATAATAATAAGAATATTAAAATAAAGACTTTGGTTATGCCACCTATGTTAGAGCAAATTACAATAGATAATGATAAGTTATATGCAATATTTGAATCTAATGCTTTAAAATATATAGAAAGTAAGTATAAAGTTAAAGATATATGTGTCTTTGATTTAAATAAAATATTGGAATTATAATAAACAAAAATATTTTTTAGCATATATTATCTTAGAAAGGGGATTATAATTTGAGGGATAATATATCAAAAGCTAAAGCATATATAAATTGTTATCAAAAAGAACATCCTATAGTTAATGCATGTTGCTATGGTCCAACTGGGCCAACAGGGCCAACGGGACCGGCAGGAGCATCCCCACTTACTATTACAATTGCTGGGACAACGACAACTGATCCGGGTAGTCCAGCAGTGGTATCTAATATAGGTTCGAATTCAGATTTGGTTTTAGAGTTTGCCATTCCTCAAGGGCTTCCAGGCTTAATAGGACCCACGGGACCAGCTGGGACAAGTATAAATATTATGGGCTCTTATGATGATTATGATGATTTAATTAATGCTCATCCTACTGGGGAAGCAGGGAATGCTTTTATCGTAGGACCAGAATTATTTGTTTGGCAAAATGATAATTGGGTTGATGTAGGAAGAATACA
>CANROL010000125.1 GCA_947632255.1 uncultured Bacilli bacterium | reverse complement strand
GTATTCTTTGTTATATTTAAATATATTTCATATGTTGCTTCATTAAAGTCTGTTCCTGGTTCTATGGTTACTGTTATTTCTTTGGTTAATTTATCACCAGGTTTAGCTAAAGGTTTAGTTACTCTATCTTTGGCATCATATGTTATTTTTATTGTTTTGGCAGTTTGAGAAGTTATACTTCCACCTGTACCTGTAGTATTAGTTTGAACTAAAAAATAAGCAAAAGTTGTTCCTATACTAATCAGTGCAATAACTGCAATAATTAATATAAGATATTTAGAAATACCCCCCCCCAGAACGTGTGTTTGCTTCATTTCTATCTCTCCTATTCTTTGATTTTTTTTATAGATTTGTGAATTATTTTACCCACTTATCTATCTTTTAGCTATCTAAATAATATCATTTTTCTATATCTTTTTCAAGTAGGTTTTTAATTGAATTTAAAAAAAGTTAGTAACTTAGTAGTTATTAACTTTCCTTATCATCTTTTAAAGCTTCTTCTAATTCTTCTTTAGTCATTTTAGTATAGCCTTTAACACCTTTTGCTTTAGCTTCTTCTCTTAATTTTTGTAAAGATTCATCAGAAGTTTCTTCTTCAGTTTGAGGTAACTTTCCTGTTTTAACTAAAGAATCAATTTGTTCTTTAGTTAATGTTTCATTTTCCACTAAAGCATCAGCCAGTAAATTAACTAAATCTTTATTATTTTTTAGAATTTCTTTAGCTTTTTCATAACATTCTTCGACAATTTTTCTTACTTCTTCATCAATTTCATGTGCTACTGTATCAGAGAAGTTTTTAGTTTTACCATAATCACGACCTAAGAATACACCTTCAGATTTTTGTTCATATTGAACTGGACCTAAATCACTCATACCATATTCGGTAACCATAGCTCGAGCAATATTAGTAGCTTTTTTAAAGTCATCACTAGCACCAGTGGTTATTTCTCCTAAAAACATTTCTTCACTAACACGACCACCTAGTAAACCAGTAATTTGGGCTTCTAGTTCTTTTTTAGTCATAATGGCAATTTTTTCTTCTCTTGGAAGCATCATAGTATAGCCACCGGCAACACCTCTTGGAATAATTGTGATTTTATGAACTTCATTAGCATCTTCTAATTTTATTCCAATTACGGCATGACCAGATTCATGAATAGCCACAAGTCTTTTTTCTTTATCAGTAATTTTACGACTAACTTTGGCTGGACCCATTAAAACACGGTCAGTTGCTTCATCTATTTCATCCATTGTAATCGCATTTTTATCACGTCTTACAGCAAGTAAAGCAGCTTCATTAAGTAAGTTTTCTAAGTCTGCCCCACTGAAGCCTGGGGTTCTTAAACTTAAATTACGAATATTAACATCTTTATCTAATATTTTATTACGAGCATGAACTTTTAATATAGCTTCTCTTTCATTGGCATCAGGTAAACTAACTGTTACTTGTCTATCAAATCTTCCTGGACGAAGTAAGGCTGGATCTAGAACATCAGGTCTATTTGTTGCCGCCATGATAATGATACCTTCATTTTCGCCAAAACCATCCATTTCTGTAAGTAATTGGTTTAATGTTTGTTCCCTTTCATCATGTCCACCGCCTAGGCCAGTACCACGTTCCCGACCAACCGCATCTATTTCATCAATAAATATTAAACATGGAGCACTTCTTTTCGCATCTTTAAACATTTCTCTTACACGACTAGCTCCGACACCGACGAATAATTCCACAAAGTCAGAACCACTTATATAGAAAAATGGTACATTAGCTTCGCCCGCAACAGCTCTAGCAAGTAAAGTTTTACCTGTTCCTGGAGGCCCTACTAATAAAACACCTTTAGGAATTCTTGCTCCTAATTTTTGGAACTTTTTAGGATTTTTTAAGAAATCAATTAATTCTTTAACTTCTTCTTTTTCTTCTTTTAAACCAGCAACATCACTAAATTTAGCTTGATGTTTATCATCACTAAGTTTGGCTCTACTCTTGCCAAAATCCATAGAACCACGATTAGAACTAGCTAATTTACTAAATAAAACATAAGCTAAAACCGCTAGTAAAATTAAAGGTAATATTTGTACAAGAATATAAACGAATGATACAGAACCAGGATCAGATTTTGTTACATATTCTTTAATATCTTTTTCCGAAGCATAATTAGTAATACTAGCTATTTCTGCTTCAATTACTTTAGCTTTAAAAGATTCATTTTCTTTATAATCTTTTAATTTTCCTTCAACAATATATATTGATTCACTACTTTTAGGGGTAATAACTATTTCCGTTACTTCTTCACTTTTTAAAGCTTCAATTAATTCCCCAGTTTTAAGTTCATGAACTCTATTACCACCAGTATTTAAAATAAATAAAGTTACACCAATTACTATAAATAATATTATATATGGTAAAAAGTTTCTTAAACTATTATTTTTTTTCATATTTTTTATATTCATCTTATTTTTCCTCCTCATATAAAAGTATTATATCATATATTCCAGATTTTTCTACATCAAATTTTGATTTTTTAATTCCTGGTATCCATAAAACTTCATCATTACTATCCACGACAATTGGATAAGTATCTCTAGTTCTTTTAGGTATTTTACTATCTATAAATATATCACTAACTTTTTTACTACCTCCTAAATTTTTAACAAACATTTTATCATTAATTTGTTTAGTTCGAACTCTTAAAGGTAATTTTAAATCTTTACTATTTAATCTTATTACATAGTTACTCTTTTCTTCACTATTATTTATTATTTTAATCATTCCATTAGGCACTATTACACAATCTTTTAATTCATAATCATACTCATCATTATTAATATTATGTTCTATTTTAAAATAATTATATTCTTTAATAGCTAAATAATTATTAGGTAAATTAATAACTCCATTATCTTTTTTAGCTTTAATTAATTTAATAATTTCTAAAGTATTATTATCACTTACTAAAAATAAATCATTAA
>CANROL010000124.1 GCA_947632255.1 uncultured Bacilli bacterium | reverse complement strand
AAAGCAAGGCTTAATGCTTGGCAAAAAACAAGGTGCAAAACAAAAAGCTATTGAAACAGCTAAAGAGATGTTAAAAAGAAATATGGCTGTAGAATTAATAAGTGATATTACTAAACTACCTAAACAAGAAATACTATCTTTAAGAGGTTAAACATGTCATTAGAAAATTCAATAAGAGTAGTACAAGAATGGTATAATGAAACATCAAAAACAGCTTTACAAGATGCTCTAGCAGAAGAAAGATACTATGGCGAAAGAGATGGCGAGAAGCGTGGCAAAAAGCAAGGCTTAATGCTTGGCAAAAAACAAGGCATAAAACAAAAAGCTATTGCAACAGCTAAGAAATTACTTAAAAGAAATATGCCAATAGATGATATAGTAGATGTTACAGAATTATCTAAACAAGAAATATTGTCACTAAGATAATCAAAAATGAAATTTCTTTATCACTATTTTTTCAAATTAGTTGAAATTTAAAATATAGTTTTGTATAATTAACATTAGGAGTGATTTGATGAAAATTTTAACTGTAAATGCTGGTTCATCTTCATTAAAATTTAATTTAATAAGTTTACCAGAAGAAAAAGAATTAATAAGTGGTAATTTTGAAAAAATAGGTCTAGAAAATGGATTATATAGCCTTAAAATTAATGGTGAAAAAATCAAAAAAAATAAAGATATGAAAAATCATAAAGAAGCAATAGATTTATTAATAGAAGAATTATTAGCTAATAATATTATTAAATCTTTAGATGAAATTGATGGTGTAGGTCATCGTTTAGTTCATGGAGGGGATAAATATACCGAAAGTGTTGTTATAACAGATGAAGTTATTAAAACAATTGAAGATTTAAGTAACTTAGCCCCTTTACATAATCCTGCTAATGTAATGGGTATTAGAGCTTTTAAAGAAGCTTTACCAAATACTCCCATGGTTGGGGTATTTGATACTGCCTTTCATGGTACGATGAAGGAAGAACATTTTTTATATGCTGTTCCATACAGTTGGTACAAAGATTATAAAATAAGAAAATATGGTTTTCATGGCACTAGTCATCGTTATATAACTAAACAAGTAGAAAAATTATTACATAAAGATAAGGTTAATATTATTAATTGCCATATTGGAAGTGGTGCTTCAATATGTTGTATTAAAGATAGCAAAAGTATTGATACGACGATGGGCTTTACTCCTAATGCTGGTTTAATCATGGGAACAAGATGTGGTGATATTGATTATTCTATAATTCCATATTATCTTAAACAAACAAATAGTACAATAGAAGAAGTAGATACAATTTTAAATAAAAAAAGTGGTCTTTTAGGTATCAGCGAAATTGCTAGTGATCATCGTGATATTGAAGAAGCTATGGCAAATGGTAATGAATTAGCGGTTTTAGCCAATAATATGTTTATTAATCGTGTAGTTGATTATATTGCTAAATATTATGTTTTATTAAATGGTGAAGTAGATGCTTTAGTCTTTACAGCCGGTCTAGGGGAAAATGCTCGCGAATTTAGAGAAGCAATCCTAAATAAATTAACTTGCTTAGGAATAAAAGTCGATCATGATTTAAATATGGCCATCGCAGGTTATAAAGACATTCATGAAGGTTTAATATCTACAAGTGATTCTAAAGTTCCGGTTTATGTTATTCCAACTAATGAAGAATTAATGATTGCACTTGACACCTATGAATTTTTAAAGTAGGTGATTATAATTACTAATCCAATTAAAAAAATCTATAAAAAAATTAAAGATTATAATCAAATTATTATTGCTAGACATGTTGGTCCTGATCCCGATGCTATAGCAAGTCAAATAGCCCTAAGAGATTCTATTCGCTTAACATTTCCCAATAAAGAATGTTATGCAGTAGGTTCTGGTGTTTCTAAATTTAAATATTTTGGTCTTTTAGATAAAATTGAAAATGAAAAATATTCTAATGCTTTATTAATAGTTTTAGATGTTCCCAATTTACATCGTGTTGATGGTATAGAAAATTTAAAATATCAAGAAATATTAAAAATAGATCATCATCCAGCCGAAGATATTAAAGGTGAAGTTGATTGGACTGAAGAAAAAGCTTGCTCAACTTGTCAATTAATCGCAGAATTAATATTAAATAGTCCTCTTAAATTAGATAAAAAAATTGCTAGTAATTTATATTTAGGTATAGTCTCTGATAGTGATCGTTTTTTACTTAGTTATACTTCTTTAAAAACATTTCAAATTATTGAAGCCTTAATTAGTAAAAGTAAGATAGATTTTCCTAGTTTATATACCTATTTATATGAACGTAGCCTAGATGAAGTAAAATTTCAAGGTTATATTGCCGAGAATTTAAAAGTAACTGAAAATGGTTTAGGTTACATAATTATTCCCAATGAAATAATCAAAAAATATAACGTTGATTTAGCAACACCTTCTAATTTAATAAATAATTTTAATTATATAAAAGAAGTAATAGTTTGGACTTTTATAACTGAAGATATTAAAAGTCAAAGTTATAAAGTAAGTATTCGCTCTCATGGACCAATTATTAATAAAACTGCATCAAACTTCCATGGTGGAGGACATAAATACGCCAGTGGGGCTCGTTTAACTAGTGAAGAAGAAATAAATACTTTTATCGCTGCTCTAGATAATGATTGTCTAGAATATAAAAGAGCAAGTATAAGTAACATTTCTTAAACTGACTTAAAAAAGCCAGTTCTAAATTTTATATTTTATAAAAAATTATGTTCTTAAAGCTATTGACTAAAACAATAAAATATAATAAAATACTATTATGATATTTTTCTAAGGAAAAACAAGTATAATTAGGTTTAACATTTTAGAGAGGGTATTAATGCTGCAAGATACCTATGTTATTAATTAGAAAGACAGTTTCCATAAATTAGAAAACGCATAATATGCGATAAAAAAAGAAAGCGTACTTAGTAAAGTAAGGTGGCACCGCGCAAATTTG
>CANROL010000123.1 GCA_947632255.1 uncultured Bacilli bacterium | reverse complement strand
GTAGCTTTTTTTATACCATCTTCATTTTTGGCTGCTACTGCCTTTACATATTCTACTATTGTTAATACTAATAACATAATTATAGCAATATATTTTATTATATTAAAGATAAATTGTAAATAATAGGCTGGACTTTGAGTACTAACATCCTTATTATATTCAGGGTTGCCTAAGTAACTACTACACTCTTTTGTTATTCCTAAATCTATTCCAAATATCTGTAAACCTCCCAAATTACTAGAGCATGCTTTTACTTTATTATTGTAACAATTACTTTTACATGTAAATACTGAAGCAGATTGTGGTTTACATATACTAACTTTATTAATTACTGCAGTTTTATTATTATAATTTTGTGTATAAAATAATTCACTTGGACAAGCAAAAGAACCATTATTAGTAAAATCTTCTAATGTTAAATTATTTTGAACCTTGCTAATATCAAAATGTTCTTTGGTATAATCGTCTTGTTCATTTAAGTAATTCATTTCACAACTTATATCACCATCTTTAAGTTCACAAGTATAATCAATTCCAATATCAGTTACATAATAGCAACTGTTAGGATTGCTTACATAACAATTACTATAACTACCATCTTCATATTTATAAAATTGGGCTCCAGATTTAGCATCATCATTTACTTGAGGATTACCATATACTGCAGAAATAGTATCAATAACTCTTTTTTCCTCATCACTAAAAGTAACATATATACTTGCATTTGAGTCACAAGTTCTTATAAATGAACTGCTTACAGTATTTTTTAAATTATTATCAAAAGATACTAAACTGCTATTTTTACCTTTTATTACACAATTAGCAGTAGGATCGTAATTTTCATCACAACTAGCAGAACATTCTATATAAATAGAACTATTTCCAAAACTGCACACTGCTCCTTCTTTAGTTGAAGATTCATCATCTACAACTTCTATTGTGTAATGATAAACTGAACCTTCCATACTTTCTAATCTTAAATTATAATTAAAATTAAAGTTTTTAGCAAACATTTGACTTAAATTACTTTTTGTTATTTTAAAAACATAATGATTTTTTTTAATATTAATATCACTATTTTCATCAAGTTTTAATTTTGTATCATTTTCACCATTAGTATGAACTTTAATATAATTTATATTATTTTCTTTAGTAAATGAAATAGTTACTTGTCCATCATTAAATTTTCCTTGTATATAGGCTGTTTCATTAGAACTATATGCTTTAACATTAAACATACTAAAAAAACATATAATAATTATAAATATAAAATACTTTATTGATTTCATAACTTTCCTCATTTTGTTTAATTAATTATAACAAACTTTTATCTAAAAAACTAGTTTTTTTATTGCTTATTTATATTTTTTAAGTATATAATTAGATTAGAGGCGAAAAATATGCAAAGAAAAATTGAAGAATATCAAAATATTTATTTAATTGGTATAGGTGGAGCTAGTATGTATTCGATTGCATCTATGCTTAAAAATGATGGTAAAAATGTGATGGGTAGTGATTTACAAGAATCCGATAATACTAAATATTTAGAAAGTATAGGAATAAAGGTTACTATTGGTCATGATATTAATTTAATGAAAGATGCAGAATTAGTTATTTATACCGCGGCCATTGGTGATGATGATATAGAACTTGTTTATGCAAGAGAAAGCAATATTGAGACTGTTGATAGAGCAGTTTTTCTAGGGGAATATACAAAAGATTATGAAAATTTAATATGTATAAGTGGAACTCATGGTAAAAGTACTACGACAAGTATGATTGCCAGTATTTTTCTAGAAGCTAATTTAGAGCCCACTATTCAAATTGGAGCTAATTTACCTAAAATAAATGGTAATTATTATATTGGAAAGAAAAAATATTTTATTTTAGAAGCTTGTGAATATGTGGATTCATTTTTACATTTTCATCCTACTAGTGAAGTAATATTAAATATTGATGATGATCATTTAGATTATTTTAAAACAGTAGAAAATACCAAAAAATCTTTTCAAAAATATATTAATTTATTACCAGAAGATGGTTATTTAGTTATAAATATTGATGATGCTAATAACCAAGATTTAACTTATAATTTAAATAATGCTATAACTTATGGAATAAATAATGAAAAAGCAATGTTACAGGCGAAAAATATCACTTATTCTAATTTAGGATTTCCAACTTTTGATGTTTATTTTCAAGGTGAATATTGGGATAATATTAGTTTAAGTGTTTTAGGTAATCATAATATTTTAAATGCTTTAGCAAGTATTGGGATAAGTATTAATTATCAAATTAATAAAGATATAATTAAAAAGGCTTTAAAAGAATTTCATGGTGTACATCGTAGATTTGAATATTTAGGTGAATATAAAAAAGCCCATATATTTGATGATTTTGCTCACCATCCTACAGAAATAAAAGCTACTTATGATTCTTCTTTAAAAATTAAACATCATGAGTCTTGGGCTGTTTTTCAATCACATACTTATAGTAGAACTTATGAACATTTAGAAGATTTTGCAAATGTTTTAAAAAACTTTGATAATGTTATTATTTGTTCTATATATCCCGCGAGAGAAACTAATATTTGGGGTGTTAAAGAAAGTGATTTAGTTGATTTAATTAAAAAAGATAATCAAAATGTAAAATTTATTCCCACTTATGAAGAAATTGCTAAATATTTAGAAGAAAATGTTCAAGATGATGACTTAATTCTTACAATTGGCGCTGGTCCGGTTAATAAAGTAGCTAAATTATTAATGGAAAATTAAAAAGAAGTTAATCTTTTAAAGAAATAACTTCTTTTTCAGTTAAACCGGTTAATGATATGATATCTTCTACTGGTATATCTTTCGATATCATCTTTTTAGCTATCTCTAGTTTAGATGAGTTTTCACCAGTTTTTAAACCTTCAGTGTATCCAGCATCTTTGGCTATAGCTAAATCCCAATTATGATAAAACTCTAATGTTTCTTCATTATACATGTATTTGTTTAACCATTCATTAAAATCTTTCAATAGCTCATCTCCTTTAGCTAC
>CANROL010000122.1 GCA_947632255.1 uncultured Bacilli bacterium | reverse complement strand
TAATAATTAAAATCAAATAAACCCAGGTTTTATATGGGCTTATTTGATTTTTTAAAAAAATTTATGTTTTTATCCTGGTATGTGTTAAACCTTTTTTAAAATGTCTCATAAAGATTTTTTTAAAATGTCCCATGCGAGTCACCATTTTAGTTTATAAAAGTGTTTAAAGCGCTTTTTTTATTTTTTTAATAAATGGGTAATTGGGGAATTATAACTTAAATCGACATTTTTAGAGCTATCTACTTCATAAATACAATCATAAACTAGTTTAGTTTTATTCTTGGCTTTACGAACAATACTTAAATAACTCTCACCTAAAGTAGTATTTCCCATATAGAAATATTCTCTTGCTATTAATAGGCAAGCAATTAAAACTAATTCACGCGAAACTTTAAAACCAGTGGTAATTGTATTAATATCAGTACCACTTATTAAAGATGCAACTATACCATTTAAATTAGGGATTTTATGATAATATTTCACAATTCCGGAATCATTAAGAATCTTTTTAGATTGATTTATTGAAGGATTAGGACTAGATGGCTCTTCAGGAGTTTCTATTTTAGGTTCTGTTTTTGCTAATTTTTGATTTAAAGCATTTAATTTAGTCATATTTTCCTCATGTTCTAAAACATTTTCACTCATTAATAAAATTTTATTTAAACTAGAATTTAAAACACATTTAGAACCAAAAATATCACATCTATTGATAATATCTAAATATATACGACATATATTATATTTTTTTAAAGTTAGACAATTATAAAAATTAAAAATGTAAGAAGCTAAATCAAAACTATATGTTTCATCTTTAATAGCATTTAAAGTATTTAGAACTTTCCTAAAACTAAAATCTTCTTTTAATATACTTATTTTAATTAAATCAAGAATTAAAAATTCATATTCGGGTTTTTTAATATTGTTTAAATATAAGTTTAAAGTATTTAAAGCTTTTTTAAATTCTTTATGAGTTAATTCTTTAGATAGATTAATAAGTAAATAATTATTTGATTGAATATTATTATTTTTTTCAATTATTTCTATTTCTTGATTAATAATAACTAGTAATAAGTAAATATAATCAATGCCTTTTTTATAGCTATTAAATTGGAGCCATTCTTGGTGTTTTTTTAAAGCTAATTTATAATTATTAATATCGATGGCATCTAAACTTGTTTTTATATCTAAAGGATCTATCATTGGAATTGAAGGAATCTTTTGAGCATTTTTTATATTTATTAAGGCTTTAACTAATTTATAACAATATCTTGCGGAGACATTAACACGATTATGATTAATTAATTCATTTAAATAGGTTTCTAAAGCTGTATAATCATTATTTTTTATTAATTCAAGAATAGTATTTTGAGTATTATTTTGATACTTAGTTATATGATTAATAAAATCATTGATTATTTTATTTTCAAAATTATAATCTTCATGTTCTAAATAAAATTTATTATTAAATATTTTTTGACGATTAATATTACGATTATTTATATTTTCTTCTTCACTATTTTCGGGAATTAAAATATCTTTTAATTTTAAATGCTTAGCACATAATAAATAATTGTCTGGTAATTGATAGAAATAGTTAAATAATAAAAGATAAAAGTTACTATTATAAGTATTAGGAGTATTTTCATAATAATATGTAAAATATTGCCAAGATGCCTCAAGATCTTCACTTAGATAAAGGCCCATTAAATAATAACTAGAATTTGTTTTTTCGTAATCATGATTAAAACAAGCAAGAAAATACTTTTTAGCTTGAATATAATTTTCTTCATTTAAACAATTTAAGGCTAATTCATAAAATTTAGCATAATCTATAAATTCATAAAAACCATGTTTTACTTTTGTAATTATATTATCTTTAATTAATTGACTTATATTATAATTACTTATATTATTATCTGTTAATATTTTAGTTGGTATAATAGGATTTTCAAGAGCTATATCATATATTTTAGTTAATTTTTCTATCATTATTTTAATCCCCTTTCATTACGATATTTAATTAATTCTAAACTTTGGGCATAACCTTCTATATTATAATCTTTAGATAAATAGATGGGATACATAGTAATTATTTTATCTTCAGGAGTAGTTATAACACATAAATCTTTAGTTAATTCTTGATTATTATAACCAATTATACTATCTAAAGGAAATAAATAAATTTTGTTTAAGACTTCAGTTGAAGTATAATTCATGTTGGCTATTTTTTCTCTTACATCATTAATTAAACTATTTAAATTGGTATACTTAAAGAAATAAGCGAAAGCTTTATTATCAGCATTTTCTATATGTAAAGATATATGTTTAATTAATTCTTCGTCATCATCAATTATTAATCTTTTAAGAATATATCTATCATCATCTTTTAAAGTAGATATTAAACCTAATTTAAATTTTAAATATTTAGCAATTATATCTGGTTTATATCTTTTTAAATCTTGAGAATTTAATTTAGTAATGTTAATCTTTTGTAATAATTTATAAGCATAATTATAGTCTCTTAATAAAATAAATATATTTATTAAATTAAAACTAGCTTCTATTTTAGTTTCGGTTTCTAATTGTAAAGTTTCAAATATTTTTAAAGCCATATCTATTTTTCCTAAATTAAAGTAAGCTCGAGCTATATGAAGCATATTATTTAGTTGGTAATTAGTATCACTTAAAGCTTTGGAATAGGCATTAAGACTAGCATTAAAATTATATTCTTTAGATTCTATATTACCAATTAAAAAATTTAAATAAGAAGAACGAGAATCTAATGTTATTTTAGATAGGGTTTCTCTAGCCTTTAAATAATTACTAATTTTTATATATAATTCAATTAAGCGAAAATAAGCGGATATTTGCATTTTATCATTTAAAGCAGCTTTTTTGAAACATTCTTCGGCATTATAAAAATCATTTTGGCTAAAATAATCTTTTCCTTCATTAAAAGATTCTTGAGCTTCATTAATATCAAGCATAATAATCCCCCCTTTAAAACTAAGAAATATTTTAATATATTTTATCTAATATGTCAAATTAAAAAGAAATTGTTAATTTAAATATGAAGTGCAACACTTCAGTATTGAAAAAAACATATGAATAATCT
>CANROL010000121.1 GCA_947632255.1 uncultured Bacilli bacterium | reverse complement strand
TCTTCTTTAATTTTCATTATTTTAAATTCCTTTCTACTTAATCTTAATAAGGTATAATATTCGTTCATTTCTTCACCTCTTTTCTTTAATTATCTCTTAATAAGATTAAATACTATTGTATTATATTATTAAAAAATAGTATACAAAAAGAGTGAGATTTTTCTCACCCTTATTTCACACTAGAAATTCTAGCTTTTTTTCTAAATTTCACACCAGAAATTCTTGCTTTTAAATTTTTAGCATTCATTTTTTTGGCTTTTTAATTCACACTAGAAATTCTAGAGCCATTATTCTTAAATAATTTTTCAATATCTTTAGCTTTACTATAACATAAAACTGTATCAACAAGTTCTAGGATACTACCTAAAATAATAAATATACCAGTCATTTCAACAATATCCATAGAAGATGTAGGATTAATGGCTACATAAATACCTAGTAATAATTCTAATATAGCTTCAACAAGAAGAAGTAACCAACCATCAAAACCATATTTTTTTAATTTTATAGTTTCATATAATTTTAAGATACCTACAACAATTAAATATATTCCAAGAGCTAATGTTAATATTTTAAATAATTTAAAGGGATTAGTCATAGTAAATATACCAAGGATAATAATTAATATTCCTAAGAATATATTATAATTAAATATAGGATTGTATTGACGAGTTAAATATTTATAAATATTTAGTAAACCAAAGAAGATAAAATATATACCTAATATTATACCTACAAGTTTTAAAGTATACATGGGATGCATATAAATAATAATTCCAAAGATTAAGAATAAAATATTTAAAATAATACTTCCTAACATAATCTTTTTAAAATCACCTTTTATTTTATCTAAAAATGTTTTTTCTTTTTTCTTTTTCAATTTTATCACCAATTTAATTATACAATATAATTTATTGGACTTCAAGAGAAAATATGGACAAAAATAGGGGTATGTGTTATAATAGCTTTTCATAAAGGGGGAAGCTTTATGCATATAAAAGAATTATCTATCGCGGAGTTTGAAGCTTTTAGTAATAATAATCCATTAGGTTCTTATCATCAAAGTATAAATTATGCTTTATTTATGGGGGAAAATGGATTTGATTATGATTTAATTGGTTATGTTGATGAATTAGGAATTATTAAAGCAGCTTCACTTATTTTAATAAAAAAGATTAATATGTCTAATAAATATGGTTATGCTCCTAAAGGTTTTTTAATTGATTATTTTGATTATGATTTATTAAAAGCATTTACCCAGGATTTAAAAAAATATTATGCTAAAAAATTAGTATTTATTAAAATTAATCCCGAAATAGCAATTAGTGAAATTAATCTTTATTCTAAAATTCCTAATTATAATCATAATATTATAATACGAGATTATTTAAAAGAATTAGGATATGTTAAATTAAAAGATAATCTTTATTTTGAAGCTCTTTTACCAAGATATAATGGAATTATTAATTTAAAAGAATATGATTTTAAAAATTTAAATAAAAATACGAGAAATAAAATAAATAAAGGAATTAAAAAAGGTTTAATTTTTGAAAAAGGTACAAGAGAAGATATGGATATCTTGTTTGAATTTATTAAAAAGAAAAAAAATATTAATACTTTTTATTATAAAAATTATTATAATATTTTTAACCAAAATGGAAGTTGTGATTTATTTCTTATTAAGATAGATTATGAGAAATATTTATTACAAAGTAAAGAATTATATGATCAAGAATTAATTAACAATAATATTTTAAATGAAAACTTAATTAATAATACTACGGATTATAATATTAATAAAAAAATGAATTCTGATAGAATACTTTTGGGTTATAAAAATGATATTGAACTAGCTACGAATGGATTAAAAAATAATAAAGATACTTATATTGCTGGAGCTTTGGTAATTAAGTATAAAAATAGAGTTAATATTGTTATAAGTGGTATTGATCCTAAATATAAAAGATTTAATGCAAATTATTTTTTACATTATAAAATTATTGAGTATTATAAAGATAATTATAAGTTTTTAGATTTAAATGGATTAACTGGGGATTTTAGTAATACTAATCCATATAAAGGTTTAAATGAATTTAAAATGGGATTTAAACCAAAAATTTATGAATTTATTGGGGAATTTGATTTATTAATTAATAATAAAAAATATTTATATTTAAATAAAATGGGAATACTAGCAAAAGAGTTTAATAAAAAGTAAGAAACTTTTCTATTTCTTACTTTTTTTAGTAGTTTTATTTATTTCTTTAATATCGGGTTCTATGTAATAATCCTCTTCATTTTTTTCTTTGAAATCTTTTAATAATTTTCGTTTTAATTCTTTTTTACGTTCTTCTTCGAGTAGAGCTTTTTTAGCATCTTTTTGTGGTTTGTTCATTTTTTCAGTTGTCTTTTTTATATTAGATAATTTTATTATTCTTATTATATCTTTACTTATTATATAAACTGCTGGAAGTAAAATACATAATAACCAACCGGCTCTTGAGGCTAAAAAGAATTGAATTCGGCCTAACTGAGGAACTACAAAGACGACTTTACCTATAACGTTATGAAATTTAGCACAGGCTTGATCAGAAATATCATTAGCATCCCCTTGGGTTCGGTAACACATTTCACCATTGCTATCTTCTTCAATAGCGATGATACGATGGGTTATAGTTGTTCCCGCGGTTTGTAAACTAGTAGAAATGAATGTTATTACATCCCCTACTTGTAAATCACTAGGTGTATCAGCACGTTTATTTATTACAGTATCATAAACTTTAATCGTTGGAGTCATTGAACCACTGACAATAGTATAAATAGAAAGTTTGGGCTCATATCCAGGACCTTTCGCGGCATATATTTTAGTTGCTATAAAATAATATAATAGAAAAGCTGCGATTAAAAGTAGAATAACGAAAAAAGCCCAAGATATTATTTTACTAATAATCTTTACTATATTAAGAAAATTACTCCTCTTATTTTCCATTTTGTACCCTCTATTCTTAAAATAATTATAGCTTATATCCTTTAAAAATACAAGAGTATTTTTTACGATTTTACGACTATCTTAATTCTCAAAGTAAAAACCCTTTTTTAAATTGACGGGTTTTTAGTTTGAGAATAGCTATGTGTTTTTAGTTT
>CANROL010000120.1 GCA_947632255.1 uncultured Bacilli bacterium | reverse complement strand
CGTAATGTAGCTGTTAAAGTTCTACGTGGGGACTTATCTAATGATGAGAAATTTGTAAGACGTTTTCAAAGAGAAGCTTTATCTGCGAGTAGTCTTAGTCACCCGAATATTGTCGAAGTTTATGATGTTGGGGAAGATAATGGCGAATATTATATAGTGATGGAATATATTGAAGGTAAACATTTAAAAAATTTACTTAAAAAAAGAGGTAAATTAACTGTCAGTGAAACCATTGATATTATGCTTCAAATTACGGATGGTATGAGTGTTGCCCATGATTCTTATATCATTCACCGTGATATTAAACCTCAAAATATTATGATCTTAGAAAATGGTTTAGTAAAAATTACCGACTTTGGTATAGCTATGGCTATGAATGCTACCCAACTAACGCAAACAAATTCGGTCATGGGTTCGGTTCATTATTTACCACCTGAACAAGCAAGTGGCCAAGGATCTACTCTTCAAAGTGATATATATTCGATGGGTATAGTAATGTATGAACTCTTAACCGGGGAACTTCCCTTTAAAGGTGATAATGCTGTTGAAATAGCATTAAAACATTTAAAAGAACCAATCCCTGATATACGTGAGAATAATCCGCATATTCCTAATAGTATTGTTAATATTATTAAAAGAGCAACCGCTAAAAACCCCAAAAATCGTTATAATGATGCCCGGGAAATGCATGAAGATTTAAAAACATGTTTAGATGAAGCTCGACGAAATGAACCCATCATTACTTATAAATATCCTGAAAATGATAATGATGATACTAATTTAATGAAAATAGTTAAAAAAGAAAAGAAAGAAAGTTCTAGTGATAAACCCAAAGAAGAAGTTATCGCTAAGAAAATAACAGGTGAAGAATTGAAGAAACAAAATCGTTTATTAATAGTTTTAGCCTTTATCTTTACAGGCTTAATTGTCGGTATTACTTCTGTTGTGATGTTAATACCAGTTATTACTAATACGGGAAAACAAGCAACTATTCCCGATGTTTCCAATTTAAGTGTTACAGAAGCTATTCAAAAATTACAAGAAGCTGATTTTGTCGTATCCGATACGCGTTATGAAGAAACATCAACTACAATTGAAGAAGGTAAAGTAATAGGTACTAAACCAGAAATAGGTTCTAAAAGAAAAAAAGGTACTGAAATTACTTTAAGAGTATCATTAGGTGATAAACAAATAACTATTGAAGATTATACTAATGAAAGTTATTTAGAAATAAAAGGTAAATTAGAAGCTTTAGGTCTTATTGTTAGTATAGAAAAAAGACAAGTTGAAGAAAATGAAGAAACTAATTATGAAGATGGTAAAATAATTGATCAATCAGTTGCTCCTGGTTCTAAATTATCAGTTGGAGCTACTCTTATCTTATATATTCCTGATGTTATTAGTACTTATCCTGATTTTACAAATGGTGATTTTACTATTGATGATATAGAAGATTTTGCCGATACTTATGAATTAATCTTAGATATTGAATATATTGCGACAAATGAATATCCTGCTGGTACTATTTTCTATCAATCTCGCCCCGCTGGTTATCGTATTGTTGCCGGTCAACACTTTAAAATCAAAATTGCTGAAGAATTACCAATTGATAATCCTGAAGAAGATGACTGTGGTGGTTTATGTTAAAAGGTAAAATAATAAAAAATATCAGTAATCTTTATGTTGTAAAAGTAAATAATGATTTATATAATTGTCACGCTAGGGGTAAGTTTCGTAATTTAAAACTTACTCCTTTAGTTGGTGATGAAGTTGAATTTAATGAAAAAGATAATTATATCATGAATATCTTACCCAGAAAAAATGAACTTATAAGACCAAGTATTAGTAATGTTGATATTGCTCTAATTATTACTAGCTTAAAAGATCCTGATTTATCTTTAAATTTATTAGATAAAGAAATATCTAGTATTATTCTAGCTAATATCGAACCCGTTATATGTTTTACTAAAATTGATTTATTATCTAATACCGAACAAAAAGATTTCCATAAATTAAATAAATATTATAATTCTTTAGGTATTAATACATTTACTAATACTAATTTAAAACCTTTAATTAAATATTTAAAAAATAAATATGTCGTTTTAACAGGTCAAACAGGTTCAGGTAAATCTAGTTTAATAAATAAATTAGATACTAATTTAAATCTTACTACTAATGAAATAAGTAAATCTTTAGGAAGAGGAAAACATACTACTAGACATACTGAATATTATTATATCCATGATTTTTATATCGCGGATACTCCTGGTTTTTCTTCATTAGATTTAAGTAATTATTCTTCCTTAGAAATAGCTCATAGTTTTCCCGAATTTAATCAATATACTTGTGAATATAATGATTGTAAACATCTAAAAGAAGATAATTGTGCTATTAAAGAAGCTGTCAAAAAAGGGGATATCTTAGAATCCCGTTATGAAAATTATTGTAGTTTTATAAGAGGTCAAAAATGAAATTAAGTGTATCTTTTTTAAGTAGTTTTTATAGTAAAGAATTAACCATTAAAAAAATTGAAGAAACAAATGCCGATTATCTTCATGTTGATTTAATGGATGGAGGTTTTGTTCCTCAAAAGAATTTTAATATAAATGATACTTTAACTTTATTAAATAATCACAAATTACCTTTAGATATTCATTTAATGGTTTTTGATCCCCTTATCTATATTCAAGATTTAGCTACCCTAAAACCAAGTATTATAACTTTTCATCTAGAAGCCACTAAAGATATAGTTAAAACCATTTCTTTAATTAAAAATAATAATATTAAAGTAGGTTTAGCTATTAATCCCGATACTAATTTATTAGAAATAATGCCATATTTACCTTTAATAGATTTAGTTTTAGTCATGAGTGTTACTCCAGGTGCCGGTGGTCAACCATTTATAGAAGCATCAACAAATCGCTTACAAGAATTATTTAATTATCGCCAAGATAATAATCTAAACTATTTAATTGAAGTTGATGGAGGCATAAACCAAGATACAATAAACAAAGTTATTAATGCCGATATCATAGTATCCGGTTCCTATATTTGTAAATCTACTAACTATCAAGAACAAATTAATAAATTAAAAAACAACATACAAAAATAATTGGAAAAATCCAATTTTTTTTTAATATAATTAACCATTTGACATAGGTTAAAATTTTTGATATTCTTAAGGTAC
>CANROL010000119.1 GCA_947632255.1 uncultured Bacilli bacterium | reverse complement strand
GTATTCAACTTTTAATGATGAATTAATTGGAAATGCATTAATATATTTAATCAAAGTTTTTGATGATTTAGACTTTGCTTTTGAATATGGAACACATATTGCATTATTTCAAACTCATATGACAAGATATCCTAATGAACGATATGATAATGAACGATATAATATAGTTAAAATGCTTATTAAAAAAGAACTAAGAAACTCAGAAAAAATATATAAAGACCCAAGATTTGGACAAGATATAATAAATAAATATGTTGCTCAAAAAAAAGCAATAGTTTTAGAATACTTAACACAATTTAAACGTTCTCAAAAGAGTAATGATGCGGTAGTAACTTTCTATAATATATACAATAATAAATTTGTTTTAAATGTTAATTTTAATGGATTTACTTATTTAGAAGATTTTATACATTATGTAATTGAATATCGTTATAATAATAATTTAAAAGAGTTTTCTAATGATGATATGAAAAAATTAATTGCTTTCTTTGTTAATATGAATAAAGATGAAATAAATTCTAGACATTATGAAAGATTAAATAACCAAGTAAAAAGTTTAACTTTATAAAATGTATAATTAATAATAAATTATTAAAACTATTAATGTGATGTTTATGAAAAGATTTATCTTTGGTTTTATATTATTAGGTATCCTTAGTAGTTTAATTTATTTTAGTTATACTTTTTTTAAAACCCCAACTTATAAAATAAGATTTAATTCTAATGGGGGAACTAAAATTGAATCTATTGTCATAAAAGAAAATGAAAAAGTTAATTCTTTACCTAAAATAACCAAAGATAATTATAATTTTTTAGGTTGGTATGATAATGATTTATTGTTTGATGTTAATATGCCTATTACTAAAGATTATAATTTAGAAGCTAAATGGGAAGAAAAAGATATTCCTACCTATACTATTAGATTTAATACATTAACTAATGAAGAGATAGAACCTTTAATAGTAAAAGAAGGGGAAGTAATAGATGGCTTACCATTTATTGAAGCAACAGGGCAAACTTTTATAGGTTGGAGCTATCAAAATAAAAAAATAGATAAAATAACAGGTAGTAAAGATATGACTTTAGTAGCTTTATGGCAAAGATAATAATTAAATTGTTGCATTAAATCATGTTAAAAAGAGTAAAATATATTTGACTAATAAAAATAATTAGAGTATACTTTTTATTGGAAAGTAGGAGTATATGAAAAAAAGAATTATTAGTGCTATTGTTATGTTAATAATTGTTGTGCCCATAGTTTGGTATGGCAAAAGCTTATTTAAAATAGGTGTTGGCATAATAAGTTTACTTGGCCTAAAAGAAATAATTGATTTAAAGAAAAGTCATCAAGAAATACCTTTATTAGTTAGTATTCTTAGTATGATATGTTTATTATTAATAGTTTTTGCAGATTTTGATGGATATTCGATTATGTATGGTATTACTTATAAAGGAATAGCTATATTATTACTTACTTTACTTATTACTAGTTTATTTACTAAAAAATATAGTGCAACAGATGCTTTATTCTTAATTGGTTCTATTATTTTACTGGGTACAGCCTTTAATACTATTATTATGGTAAGAATGTTTAGTTTATATAAATTTATTTATTTAATTTTAATATTTATAATGACTGATACTTTTGCTTATTTTGGTGGTAAATGCTTAGGACGTCATAAATTAATTCCTAAAGTTAGCCCTAATAAAACTATTGAGGGAAGTGTAATTGGTTCTCTTGTAGGAACTTTATCATGTAGTATTTTTTATCATTATTTTGTTAGTTCTATAAATATTAAAATTATTCTTGCTACTCTTATATTATCTATATTAGGACAATTTGGTGATTTAATATTTAGTAAAATAAAAAGAGAAAATGATTTAAAAGATTTTAGTAATTTAATCCCAGGACACGGTGGTATTTTAGATAGACTTGATAGTACTATTGCTATAATGCTTGGTTATTTAATTATATATGGTTTATTTTAAGGAGGAATATATATGTGGTTTATAACATTACTATTATTGATATTTATATTAGGTTTAATTATTTTAGTTCATGAATTTGGTCATTTTATAACTGCCAAAAAAAGTGGTGTTTATATTTATGAGTTTTCTATTGGTATGGGGCCAATTATTAAAACCTTTAAAGGAAAAGATGGTATTGATTATAATATTAGAGCTTTCCCTATAGGTGGTTTTGTATCCATGGCTGGGGAAGTATATGAAGATGCTGATACTAAAAAGATACCTAAAGAAAAATTTATGTGTAATAAAAAATGGTATCAAAGACTTATTATTTTAGGTGCTGGTGTTTTTAATAATTTTGTTTTAGCTATTGTTCTTTTATTTGTGATGACTTTAATTTGGGGTGCTAGAAGCTTAGAACCTCGCATTAGTGAAGTTCTTCCCGATTCAGCTGCAGCAGAAGCCGGACTTACATCTGGGGATTTAATCCTTAGTGTTAATGATCATAAAGTAAGAACTTGGGATATAGCCCAAATTCGCCTTTACATGAAAGATAAAGATAATACTTATAAAATTACAGTTAAACATGAAGATGGTAGTGTAAAAGATTATAATGTCACCCCTAAAACTATTAAAAATGAAGAAACTGGGGAAGAACAACATCAATTTGGTTTTTCTATTGAAGAAAAAATAACTAAAGGTTTTGGTGTAAGTTTTAAATATGCTTTTCAAAAATTTGGTAGCCTCATAGCTAATATGTGGATTACAGTTGTAAACTTATTTACTGGTAAAATTGCTTTAAATAATTTATCAGGCCCAGTTGGTATTTATCATGTTGTCGGGGATAGTATTGCCTATGGTGTGGAACAAATAATTTATTTAATTGCTCTTTTAAGTATTAATGTTGGTTTAATTAATATTTTACCACTTCCTGCGTTTGATGGAGGAAGAATATTCTTCTTAATAATCGAAAAGATTAAAGGTAGTCCAATTAATCAAAAATTTGAAAATTGGTGTCATACTATTTTCTTCTTCTTATTGATATTACTTATGATTTATATAACTATATTTGATATAATAAGATTTTAGATTTCAATTTAAAATCTTTTTTCTTTACTTATAAATATTTTATGGTAAAATATTTATAGGTCCTGGTAGTTCAGTTGGATAGAATGTTGGCCTCCGACGCCAAAGATCGTGGGTTCGAATCCCACCTGGGACACCATTTT
>CANROL010000118.1 GCA_947632255.1 uncultured Bacilli bacterium | reverse complement strand
GCATATATTTTAGTTGCCGGTTCAATATATTCTTGTAAAGATATTTCTCTTTCAATAACTATTAAAGCTCCAATTCTATTTCTTTTAAAATATTCAATAGACTTCATTATTTCATAAACAACTTTTTCTCTTTCATCAATAGTAAGTATTTTATGTCTTCCCAATAACTGTGTTCTTCCAATAGATTCTAATACACTTCTAATTTCTGGTTGAAATATTACAATAATAGCTAATGGTCCCCATTCTAAACAATATTGTAATATAATACCTACTGTATATAAATTTAATAAATCACTTAATAATTTAATAAATAATACACTTATATCTATAATTTTAGTTATTATTTCCCATACCATATTTAATGTCATATAATCACTCTTTCTTAAGCTAAATTTATTATATCAAAAAAAGGATTTTAATTCCATAGTTTTTTACTTAATCTCTCTTTGTGCTTTAAACATTCTTGTTAAAACACTTAATATATTGGGATCAGTAACTTTCATAACATAGGTTTCAAATCCACTTACATATTCTTCTAATATTGTAACTTGTTTTGTATCTACTTCTCTATTTTCTTTTAATTTCATCGCTAAAAAATATTTTTTTCCATAATACATTGCTTCATTTAAAGTTAGATACTCTTCATTATTTTCTAAAACAATAATTGCATTTATTTTAAGCCCCATTTTGTCCTCCAACCGGAATTATATCTATAACTTTTAATTTCTCTGGTTCTATTACTTTATCTATATTTAATACTTCATCATCTATTTTATTAGTATTAATATCTTCATTTATCTCTTCTTGTTTTAAAGTTCCTAAAGCCATATCAATCTCATCATATATTTCACTAGCATTTTGTTTATATTTTAATCTATTTTTAAGACATTTAATTTCTTCATTAACTTTATTTAATTTTTCTTTATCTTCTTCTTCTAAAATAAAATCATTAACTTTAAAATCTAATAAAACTAATTTATTTAATCCCTCTAATTCTTTTTCTATATCTTCTTGTTCTTTAACTAAATTATTTTTAAGATTATTTAAATTATCTATTTCTTCTATATCTTTCATTAAATTATCTTTATAACCCTTTAATAGATCATTTAAAATAATTCTTTGTCTTTCTTTTTTCGTTAAAACATTCTCTAAATTAGCTCTTTCTTTATAATTTTTTCCTTTATTTTTAATTAAATCTCGATATTTAGTAATAGTTTGTTCTAATATTAATATATTACTTTCTAATTCATTTATTTCTACACTTAATTCTTCATTAATAATTTTTTCTATATTTTCGATAGCTTTATTATATTCATTTATTTTATCTTTATCTAAATCTTTTAATTTATTTAAGTATTCAATTCTCTTATTAATTAAAGAATTATCTTCTTCTTCATAATTTTTAGTATTAATAATCGTAGCTATTTCATTTCTTTTATTTTCTTTTTTCTCTAATTCTTCTTCTAAAACTTGAATATTATATTCATCCATATAAGGTTTAGCTTTAACAATAGTAACTAATTCTTTTATTTTATTTATTGCCCCTTTAATATCCCCTTTAACTATTAATTCTTTTGCATCAGAGCCAATTAAACTAGCATTAGTAAGTAATTCTAATTTCTTTTTTTCTAAATTATTTAATTCTTCTTTTAAATTATTTAACTTATTTTCATCTTCTTTTTTTAATTCACTATCTAAATAAGCTTTAGGATTATTTAAATTATCTCTTACATCTTCTAAACGATTACTTAAAATATTTAATTTACTTTTTATTTCCCCATTAGCTTGATTATTTAATTCTATTTCTTGTAATATACTTTGATATAAATCTTCTTTTTCTTTTAATATCTTACTTAATTCTTCACTATTACTTTCTTCTTTATTTACAATATCCGCATAAAAAGAACCTAAATTACCTTGTTTCTTTAAAACATTTAGATATTCATTACTTTCTTTTATTTGTTCTTTTAAATGACTAATATCTTTATATATAGCTTTTTCTCTATTTTTAACTTCTATATTAGCATTATCCATATCTTTTAATTTATTATTTAAATAATTAATTTTATTTTTTAAACTCATTTCAATATTTCTATCTACTAATTTATTAGCTTCATTTATATAACGAGCATCACCCATATTATTTTCTAATTCACTTATTTTATTTTGTTTTTCTTTTATAGCATTATTAGTTGTAATTAATTCCGTATTAACATCATCAACATTTAGTTCTGAATCTGCCATATTTACTAATAAATCAATATTATCAAAAACATTAGTATACACAAGTTCCACCAACCTTTTACTCTAAATATATCATATCACGAATAAAAAACCTTTGCAACTTAAATAATAGAAAAAGTAGTAAATTAATACTACTCATATCCCTTTTTTTGATAATATTCAAATAATTCTTTAAAACGATTATAATGCACTACTTCTCTTTGTCTTAAGAATAATAATACTCTTATAACATCTTCATCATCTGTTAAATTAATTAAATTTTCATATACGGCCCGAGCCTTTTGTTCGGCGGCCATATCTTCCATAATATCGGCAAGAGGATCCCCTGTTACAGCAAAATAAGTTACTGTAAATGGTACCCCATTGGCATCTGTTGGATAAGTTCCTTTACCATGTTCAGCATAAACTCCTCCAAGACCAGCTTCTTCCATTTCTTTAACTGTGGCATCTTTAGTTAATTGATGAACCATACTAGCAATCATTTCACAGTGGCCAAGTTCATTACTACAAGAAAGTTATCATTATAAAAAACTATAAATAAAATAAATGAAAAAAATCATTATTTAAATTAAAATAAAAAGAGCTAACCTCTATTTCTAGAGATTAGCTTTTTATTTTTAGTACAGATTTTGGGTACATTGTGGTATTTCTGCACAATTAAATTTATAACATAGATTTATGCCAATTTCAATAGTTTTTTCCATGTTAATTGTTTAGCAGTAATTATTCCATCAGCAATACAGCCATTGTCTTTTTGGTATTGTTTAATAACTTTAACCATGTCATTACCAATACAGCCATCTGCTCCATAAGAGCCTAAATCATAACCTAAATTTTTTAAATAAACTTGTAAATGTTTAACAACAGCATGTTTTCTATTTTTAGTTTTTGATATAGTAATTGTTTTAGATAATGTTTCTGGACCAGGTATACCATCAACCTTAGCACCAATACTTCTTTGTACATTTTTTACAAAAGTTATGAAAGGATCATTACTTGTATTATTTGTAATTTCGCCTTGTTCCCCTAAAAGATAAGGTTTAGGATCTACATATTTACCACCTTTATAAATAGCGAAATGTAGGCAATAATTCGTTGCATTGCCACTTTTACCCATGTAGGCTATAGTTTGTCCTTTAGTAACATTATCGCCTTTTTTAACATAGATT
>CANROL010000117.1 GCA_947632255.1 uncultured Bacilli bacterium | reverse complement strand
CACCTTTTTGTCCTATATATATAATAACATAAAAAACGCATAATTTCTCATGCGTTTATCCTGGCTTTTTAATTGCTTTTATTTACTAAATATTAATAATATGCTAAAATTAATTTTAGAAATAATATTAAATTGATATTATTAAGGAGTAAGTTTATATGTTATATGTTTTTATTCTACTTTTAATAACTTTATTTATTGTAAATAAAGTTATTAAAACTTCTAATATTTATATTAAAACTATTTTAAAATATATATTAATTTCATTATGCATAAGTAGTTTTTTAGAATTAACTTTATTTAACTATCGTCATTATGAATCATTATTTTTTCCTCATCAAAGTAATTCTTTTGCAATAAATTATAGTTCTAATATTAGTTGTAATGAAAATTATTGTACCTATCATAAAGAAGAAAACACTGAAGAAGAATATTATCTTGAATTAACTAATATAAACAATAATGTCAAAAATATCTATTTAGATTTTTTAATAAAAAATCATGATACTTTTGATTATGATATATCTTTTAGTGATGAAGCTAATAAATTATATTTAAATGCTGGTTCAAGAACCTATGTTGAAAATCTTTCTAATTCACATTATTTAAGACTTCATCCCAGTAATAAAGTATCCAAAATTAAAATAACTTTTAAAAATCCTGAATTAACTTTTAAAGTTAATAATATTACTCTTAATAAACATGTACCTTTATATCTAAATAATATAAGATTAATAATTAGTTTTATAATTAGTTTATTTATTTTAATAATAAATCCTAAATCTCTTTTACATGACATCAAATATGATTCTAAACTAGGCAAAATAGCTACAATTAGTATTATCATAAGTATATCTTTATTATCTTTTGGTCTAACTTTTTATAATACTAAAACATATACAGTTAGAACAGAATCATCATATTCTCAATATAAAAATTTAGCTCATGCTCTTAAGAAACATCATTTTTATTTAGATTTACAACCATCAGATAAATTATTAAGTTTAGAAAACCCCTATGATACTAATAATCGTGATGCTAATTTAGAAAGATATCAAGATTACTATTGGGATTATGCATTTTATAATGGCAAATATTATTCTTATTTTGGAATAGTCCCATGTTTATTATTATATTATCCCATTTATGCTATAAGTGGTATAGACATGCCTAATAATGTTGCCATGAGTATAGCTATTTTATTCTTTTTAAGTAGTAGTTTTTATTTAATTTATGAATTAATTAAAAAGTATTTTTCACATATATCTCTTATTTGGTATTTAACTATTTCTATTTTTTTCGTTTTTGCTAGTGGCTTAGCAATTTTTACTGGGTATCCTGTGTTTTATAATTTGCCAATTATCATGGGTGCATCATTTGCTATGCTAGGCCTAGCTTTCTATCTTAAATCTACCGCAAGTTCTAAATTAAATGCTAAATATATTGGTTTAGGTAGTCTTTGTTTAGCTCTAGTCGCGGGATGTCGCCCTCAACTTATTCTTTCTTATCTTTTAGCACTACCTATATTTTGGAATTATATTAAAAAACGGGAATTATTTAGTAAGGACTCTATCAAAGAAACCATTAATTTAATATTGCCATTTATTGTCATAGCTATTTTATTAATGTATTATAATTATGCTCGCTTTGGTAGTCCATTTGACTTTGGTGCTAATTATAACTTAACTACAAATGACATGACTAAACGTGGTTTTGTCCTAGATCGCATATTTTTAGGCCTTTATGAATTTCTATTTGCCCCAACAAGAATTACCACATCATTTCCATTTATTGAAAAATATCATTTAGCTACCAATTATTTAGGTCTTACAATTGAAGAAAAAGTTTATGGTGGTTTCTTCTTTATTAATCTTATTTGCTTATTAAGTTTAATACCTAAAACATTTAAAAAAATAATAAATAATCATGAATTATCTACAATTTGTAATCTAAGTGTAATTGTATCATTAATAATAATTATTTTAGATACTGAGATGGCTGGTATTCTACCTCGATATATGCCCGATTTTGCTTGGCTTTTAAGTTTAAGTACAATCATTATTATTTTATCTTTATTAAGTAAAAAGAAATTAAATATTTCATGGCAAAAGATTATTTTAACCCTTATTTTATTTAGTATATCTTATAATGCTTTAACTTTCTTCTTATGTAATAATTTATTTACAAGACATATCTTAACTTATTATAAAATATATTATGCTTTTATGTTTTGGTTATAGTTTACATTTTGTTATTTAAAAATGTCAAATTTATTTACTAAATATCTTAATTATGCTAAACTAAAAATGGAAGTGAAAAAAATGTCTAAAATAGCTGTTTTAATACCGTGTTATAATGAAGCTAAAACAATAGCTAAAGTAGTTAAAGATTTTAAAAAAGAATTGCCTGATGCTGATATATATGTTTATGATAATAATTCAAGTGATGATACTGCTAAAATTGCTCAAGAAAATGGTGCTATAGTAAAACATGAATATATGCAAGGAAAAGGTAATGTCATAAGAAGAATGTTTCGGGAAATTGATGCCGATTGTTATCTTATGGCCGATGGTGATGATACATATCCAGCCAATCAAGCTCAAGAAATGTGTGATTTAATCTTAAATGGCAAAGCTGAAATGGTTGTTGGGGATCGCTTATCAAGTACATATTTTACAGAAAACAAAAGAAGATTCCACAATTTTGGTAATGTTTTAGTTCGTTTTCTAGTTAATAAAATTTTTAAGAGTAATGTTCGTGATATCATGACTGGTTATCGGGCTTTTAGTAAAACATTCGTTAAATCATTCCCCGTTATCTCAAGTGGTTTTGAAATCGAAACTGAAATGACTATTCATGCTTTAGATAAAAGAATGAAAATTGAAAATGTTTTAATTGAATACCGTGATCGTCCAGAAGGTAGTGTTTCTAAACTTAACACCATAAGTGATGGTATTAAAGTATTAAAAACAATTGGTTCTTTATTTAAACAATATAAACCATTTATCTTTTTCTCACTTATATCTTTATTTTGCTTATTAATTGGAATTGGTTTCTTTATTCCTACTTTAATAGATTATTTAAAAACTGGACTAGTTGCTAAATTCCCATCTCTAATCGCTGCTTCATTCTTTGGTATTATTGCAATTCAATTATTTGTGTGTGGTCTAATATTAGAAAGTATGGCCAGAAAAGATCGCCAAAGCTTTGAACTACATTTACTTAATTTAGAAAATAAAAAATAAATTTATAAAAGCGATGATTTTTATTTCATCGCTTTTAACATGCCTTACTTTTCAATTAAAGATAATATATCTTCTTTTTCTAACTTTGTATATTTCATGATGTCCTCAATAGCAATATTATCTTTTAGCATTTCTTTTGCAGTAGCAATTTTAGTATATTTTTCACCAAAAAAATAACCAGTATTTCGATTGATCATCGCATCAAGCTCACTATATCTTTTTTGAGTTTCTTCATCATTTAAATAATCTTCTAGCCAATCATTAAATTCCATTAG
>CANROL010000116.1 GCA_947632255.1 uncultured Bacilli bacterium | reverse complement strand
TTCTCTTTTTAAAGTTTTATGATATTCTAAAGCAATAATTTCAGCATTTTCAAAATCAATAGGATTATTTAAAGATAACATTAAACCTAAAGACATTAATTTTTTAATAATATCAGTACCATTAATATTAAGTTCATTTGCTAAATCTAAAACTGTCATACCATCTTTATAAAGAATAATACTTTCATCTTTAGTATTTTTCATTAATTTATCTTTATTTTTATACATTTCTTTACGTAGTTCTTGATATTCATTAATATCATTTTGATCTTTTTTCTTTTTTAATTTTTGTTTTTTATCAGTTGTATTAATATTTTTAGTTATATTAGAACTTTCAACAATAGCATCAACTACTTCATCAATGGTATCTTCATCTTCATAATTTTCATCTTCAATAATTAAATTTATAGCGTTATCTAAGATTATAACATCATCATCTGTTAAATAATCATCACCATTTTTAACTTCTATTCCTAAATCATGACATTTTTTTATTACTTCTGCCACACTTAAATTTACATCTTGGGCATATTCTTTTACATTCATTTAAATTCTCCTTTCCTTTTTAATTTAGAGTATTTATTATTTCGGTATATATTTGTTCTGGTATTTCTACTCCTAAAATATGTTCAATTATTTTACTTTTTTGGGCTTGTTTAATTACATCTAAATCTTTTTTTAAGTAAGCACCCCGACCATTTTGTTTCCCAGTATGATCAATTATAATGTTGCCTTCCGGAGTTCTTACGATTCTAATTAAATCTTTTTTTTCTAATTTTTCTTTAGTAACGACACAAGTACGCATTGGTATTTTTTTTACTTTCATTTTTACACCTTTAAAAATATTTATTCTGTATCTTTATTACCCTCAGCATTTATTTCTTCCATAGTTTTAATATTTATTTTATATTTAGTTAATTTACTAGCTAAGCGAATATTATTACCAGATTTACCAATAGCTAGAGGAAGTTCTTTTTCACTAACAACGGCAAGAGCTTCTTTTTTAACTGGATCAGTTATACTTACAATAGCATTTTTAGCAGGACTTAAAGCACTCTTAATATATTCTTCAGGAATTTCACTATATAAAACAATATCTACTTTTTCGCCATTTAATTCTTTTAAAATACTAGCAATACGAGAACCTTTTTCCCCAATACATGTACCTATGGCATCAATTCTTTCATTTGTAGATGAAACGGCGATTTTACTTCTAATACCGGCTTCTCTTACGCAAGCATGCATGATTAAAGTGCCATCTTGTAATTCAGGTATTTCATTTTCAAATAATCTTTTTACAAAACCATAATGTTTTCTAGAAAGTAAGATAAGAGGTCCTTTAGGATTATTTTCAATTTTGGTAACATAAACACGAATATTAGAACCCATTTTGATAGTTTCACTAGGAATTATTTCTTTTTTAGGTAAAATACCACGAGCGCGACCAAAGTCAATATAATAGTTACGAGCATCTTCCATGGCTACTAAACCTAAAAGCATTTCTTGCTCTTTATCTTGGAATTCGGCAATAATACTATTTTTTTCAGCTTCTCTTATTTTTTGGGTTAAAACTTGTTTAGCAGTTGAGGCTGCAACACGGCCAAAATCTTTAGGAGTTACTTCATATTCAATAGTTTCCCCGACTTTAATCCCAGGAACCATTTCTTCAGCTTGTTCTAAAATAATTTGGGCATCAATATTTATTTCAGGTGGAACTTTTATAACATTACCTTCTGCATCAACTTCTTCATGACCAAAGTCAACATCATCTACGACAACTAAATAAGAATAAACTTTAATTTCCCCAGTTTCTTTATTAATTTCAACCCGAGCATTAGTTTTACTATCAAAGTTCTTTTTATAGGCTGTAAGTAAAGCTTGTTCCATACCTTCAAAAACAACATCTTCACTAATACCTTTTTCTTTAACAATATTTTTAACAGCTTTTATAAATTCTTCATTATTCATCTTTATTACCTCTTTCTTTTGATGCAACATCTAAAATATATGCTTCGTCAGTGATATTATATTCATCCACGATAGGATTAATAATATTAGTAGCTTCTACAACAGTATCTAAATCAATTCCCCCGACTTTATCAAGAATAACTGATAAAACATTATAATTACCAGTATTTTTTTCATATGATACTTCATCAACAATAATATCATATTCTTTTAAAACATCTTTTAATCGTGTTTTTAAAGCATTTAATTCTTCTTTCATAATCCTCTCCTTCATAATATTAAAAGTGGGAATTTTACGCCCACTTAAATCTGCTACTAACATTATAACATATTTTAGTTATTTGTCAAAATCTTTTTATTTTGTTAATGCTAGTTTTGGTGAAGAAGTTAAGTCTTTATTAATAAGATCCATGATAAATAAAATATCTTCTTCAGTATAATTTTTAGTATTTAAATATATTTTTAAATTATTATTTAAATATAAATTCATTAATTTATTTTTATGTTTAGTATAATAAGTAATTAATAATAATTGTTTTTCTAAATTTAATAAATAAGCTTCTTTATCTTTAGTACTAAAAGCTACTTTAGCTTCTAAAATATAATTAGAACTTAATTCATTATTTTGACGAAGTTTAGCTAAAGAAGCATTATTTAAGGTTTTTAAGTTAGTTAAATAAGTTGTTTCATGATAAATATTAGAAATATTAATCTTATCGGCATGATAACAAAATAGAGAATAAATACTTATTATACCTGTAATAATAGAAGCTGGTAAAAGATAAATTGCACTTATAATTGTAAAAATTATACCAATTATAAACATAAATATATCTAGATTTAAAGATCTTTTATTTAGCATTAAACTATGTTCTTTATTATTTAAACGTTTATCTAATTCTTCACTTATTGCTTCTCTTTTAATTATTTCTTTTAAATTAGATGTTTTTTGATAATATTTTGGTAACATAATAGAACCTCTTTTCAAAAACAATATTTTAAGCTAATTATTTTAAAAGTCAAGTATTTTTATTCTAAATCTTTTAATTTAAATATTTCATTTATAGCTTCCATAGGTGTCATATGTAGAGGATCAATATTTTTTAATTCCTCCCTTAATTTATCAACTGGTTTTTCTTCATCAAAATTCATAGCTAATTGTACAGTATTACTTTTAGTTTCTTTTTCTTTTTGTTCATAATTACTTAAAATAGCTTCCGCCCGATTTAGGATTTCATTTGGAATATTTGCTAGTCTTGCGACATGAATACCATAGCTTTTATCCGCGGGACCAGCTTCAACTTTATGTAAAAAAGTAATATTTTTATCTTCTTCTAAGGCTGAGACATGAACATTTTTAATGTTTGAATATTCATGGTCTAAATCAGTTAATTCATGATAATGGGTGGAAAATAAAGTTTTACATTTAATGTTTTTAGCTACAAATTCCAGGATAGCTTGGGCAAGACTCATGCCATCATATGTCGCGGTTCCTCTTCCTAGTTCATCAAACAAAATTAAACTGTTCTCAGTCGCATTTACAAGGGCATGACATGCTTCTTTCATCTCGACCATAAATGTTGATTCCCCATTTACTAAATCATCACTAGCCCCAATACGTGTAAATATTTTGTCAATAATGGGAATATTGGCTTCTATTGCTGGGACAAAAGAACCCATTTGCGCCATGATACATATTATT
>CANROL010000115.1 GCA_947632255.1 uncultured Bacilli bacterium | reverse complement strand
AAAAAGTGTAAAGTGATAATTTTTCACTTTACATATTACTTTTAATTGTAAAATTTTCCAAAAAACGGAAACTCAAAAATATTACTTCTTTTATTTTTTTAAAATTTATAATATAATACTTATGAAGGTGATTTATCATGAAACTATATAATACCGAAACTCATAAAATAGAAGAATTTATTCCATGGGATAAAAACCATGTTAAAATGTATACTTGTGGTCCTACTGTCTATAATTATGCCCACATAGGTAATTTAAGAACATATATCATGGAAGATATTTTAGAAAAAACTTTAAGATATCTTGGTTATGATGTTACTCGTGTTATGAATATTACTGATGTTGGCCATTTAAGTAGTGATGCTGATGTTGGTGAAGATAAAATGGTTAAAAGTGCTAAACAAGAGCATAAATCGGTTTTAGATATAGCTAAATTTTATACTGAAGCATTTTTTAATGATACGGAAAAACTTAATATTAAAAAGCCTGATATTGTAAGTCCCGCTACGGAAAATATCGATGAATATATAAAAATTATTTCTAAATTATTAGAGGATGGCTATGCTTATTCAGCTGGAGGAAATATATATTTTGATACATCTAAATTATCTAATTATTATCGTCTAACTAATCATATTAAAGAAGATTTAATAAGTGGAGTAAGAGATACTGTTGAAGAAGATTTTAACAAAAAAAATAAAACTGACTTTGTTTTATGGTTTACTAAATCTAAATTTGAAGATCAAGAATTAAAATGGGATAGTCCTTTTGGTGTTGGTTATCCTGGTTGGCATATTGAATGTTCAGGCATATCTTTAAAATATTTAGGGGAATATTTAGACATTCACTGTGGTGGTGTTGATAATATTTTTCCTCATCACACAAATGAGATAGCTCAAAGTGAAGCATATATAGGTCATACTTGGTGTAAATATTGGGTTCATGGAGAACATTTAAATGATACAACTGGTAAAATGAGTAAATCTAAAGGCCATACTCTAACTGTTAATACTTTAATTGAAAAAGGTTATGATCCTTTAAGCTATCGTTTTATGGTTTTACAAAGTCATTATCGAAATCAATTAACATTTAGTATGGAATCTTTAGAAGGAGCCGAGAATGCTTATAAAAAACTTAAAAATAAAGTTTTATCTTTAAAACAAGATGAAGAAGTAAATACTGAAATTAAAAATAAATATATAAATAAATTTAAAGAATGTCTTGAAAATGATTTAAATACTGCGAATGCTTTAACCTTAATATATGAAGTATTAAAAGAAAATACTACAGATACTACAAAATATATGATTATAAAAAGTTTTGATGAAGTATTATCCCTTGATTTAACTAAAAAAAATGAAACACAAGTAGATGAAAAATATATTGCAGAGATGATTACTAAACGTAATAATGCTAAAGAAAATAAAGATTATAAAACCGCAGATGTTATAAGAGATGAATTATTAAGTAAAGGTATAATCTTAAAAGATACTCGTGAAGGTACTATATATGAGGTTAATAGATGAGAATTATTATTGAAATAATATTTGTTATTACTATAATTTTAATTTTAATTGTTAATTTAAGTATTAGAACATTAGCCAAAGAACTAAAAGAAAAAAATAATGAAACTAATTTATCTGGTTTTGAAATAGCTAAAAAAATATCTCAAATTTTAACTAAAGATGAGCCTCATATAATTAAGAAAAAAGGTAAATTTTTAGATCATTATAATTATGAACGTAATGTTATTAAATTATCAAGTGAAGTATTTGATGGAACAGACATGTATGCCGCGGGTATTGCTCTTAATGTTGCCCTAGAAACAAGTGATGAAAAAAAGAATTTAGCTAAAGGCCATAAATTTACATCAATTATGGTATTAACTTCTTATATATGTATTATCATTGGAGCTTTTTTAAATAATGCCAATATTTTATTATTTGGTTTTGTTATCTTTGTTTTAGCTTTTATATTTGAAATATTATTAATTAATCTAATAGCTAAAACTACTAATGAAATAGAAGATTTATATGATTTTATAGCTAGTCAAGAAATAATTAAACCTTATGAAGAATATAAAGAATATATTTTAGTATTATTCTTAATAAATATTGCTACATTACCATATAGTTTTATTAATTATTTTAGATAAAATCTATAAAATCTAAGTTTTTTACTGTCAAAAAAGGATAATATAATTTAAAATACTTTTAATTTAGCTAAAATATTGTTATAATATTAGCTAGCAAGTGGGTGTAGAAAATGCTAAAAAAAATAAATAAAATAAATTTAATAGAATTATTTATTTTAATTATGCCTTTTATAGATATGCTTAATGTTATCACAGGACATTCCATATCATTATATGTTAGAGGTTTATTTTTAGTGGGATTAATAATTTATTTTGTATTTTTTAATAAAAGTAAAATAAAAAAAACATCTTATTATATATTAATAACACTAGCTTTTTTTAGTGGGATTTATATATATCATTATTTTACATTAAATCAAACTTTTAACATTATTAATGAAATTACAACATTGATAAAATTTTTGTATTTACCAGTGTTAACTATTATTTTACTAAATTATTATGATGAAAAAGAATTAAAAATGCAAAAAATAATGCAAAAAATTATTTTAATTTATTGCATTTCATTAATATTACCAACATTATTAGGTATAGCTTTAAAAAGCTACGAATATGGCAAAAAAGGTTATACTGGTTTATTTTATGCTCCCAATGAAGTAAGCAGTATTTTGGCAATAATATCACCATTTATTGTCTTAAACTTTCAAAATAATCAAAAAAAGATTTTAAATTTTTTACTTTGTATTGTTTTTATTTTAACTTGTTTTATTATTGGAACTAAAGCTCCTGTAATTGGCCTTGCTATTTCATTATTAGCTAGTCTTTTTGTATATATTATAAATTATATTAAAAATAAAAAAGATTTTATAAATATAATTTTTAGTATAGTATTAATATTAATTACTATTATAACATATAAATATTCATATTTGAATTATAATTTAAATTTACAAAGCAATAATTTTGATAGTAATATAAACATAGAAAAACCTACGACATCACATCCATTAACTGATTATGAAATATTTATAAGTAAGCTAAATTATAATAACATGTATATAAACTTTCCAACAAAAACATATCAAGAAAATTACACCAATAATAAATTATTAAATTTAATTTTTAGCAATCGCAATATTTTTGTTTTTAATAATTTTAATAAATATAAAAATACAATTTTATCTAAACAATTATTTGGATTAACATTAAAGTTAAATAAAAATGAACCAAATTCCAATAATTTATCTGAAATTGATTTTTTTGATATATTTATTTATTATGGAATAATAGGATTTATTGTTTTAGCTGGGTATTTAATAATTTTAGCCTTTGTTTTTGTAATAAAATATTTTAAAAAATTTTCTAAAAATATAGAAAATACATCATTAACAGCTTCATGTATAGGTTTTGCTATAGCATTAATGATTGCTTTATTAGCGGGACATACCTTAAGTGCTCCAACAGTAACAACTATTATAGCTTTAATTATTGTTAATATAATTAAAGAATTAAAAATAAAAATAAAAGAGTCAAAAATGAATATTAAAATATTCTCATTTATTATTATCACATTTTGCATTTTATCTATTAACGATTCAACAGTTTGCTTATCATAACCTAGCTCATCTGATATTTGTTTAATAGGTTTTTTCT
>CANROL010000114.1 GCA_947632255.1 uncultured Bacilli bacterium | reverse complement strand
ATTTATATTAAAATCACTAAATATCAATGATAAACAGGTTACTACCATTTCTCCAATTCTTTCAAATAGTAGTAATATTTTGTTTTCATTTTTAACATATTTATCATAATCTTTGGGTTTATTTTTGCTCCATATAATATTAAGCATCATTAACATCAATAAAAATACTAAACCTATATATGAAACCCAAAATTAATATTCATTATTTCAACTCACTTTCAAATTACTATTATTCTTACTAGATATTATATCAGTAAATTATGTGTAGATTAACATAAATAAAAAAATCAAATCAAATTAGAATATTAAATTATGACTTTTAAGTTAAAATGTCTTCTTGAAATTTATGAGAAAAAGTATATACTAGAATTTGTTACTTAAGGAGATAAGGTAACACTGTGGAGTGATCTGAGCACTTAAGTAATGTTATACAAAAAAGGAAGTAAAAACTATTGCTAGTTTACTTTTTATTTCCATTTTTGGCAACTTAAAAGCAATAAACTTCAGGATTTTGGGGATAGAACCTACATTTATCTAATTTTAAATTTGGTTCAAGGATTATCTTTGCTTTGTTTAAATTCCAAATTACTATTTATTAAGCATTTACTAATTTAAAAACTAAGATGCATTTATTAAATTTGATATAAAATTCAAGTTAATCTTATCAATCTTTACTTTGTTACTAATTATCAAAGCACCTATTTTATAACCATTTTCTAATACAGGAACAAAATATACATAACCTTCTAATTTTAATGTTTTAGTTACATCACAGATAACAGATGATATTTCTGGTAATGTATTAAAATATTCATTAAATAATTCAGAAATGTCTTTATTCAATAAATTTTCATTTGTAGAAAATAATATTTGTGTTTTATTTGCAAGGAACAGTTCACATTCATAGTAACTACATAGAGGTTTTAAAATATTTGTTATTATTTTTTCAAATCTATCACAAAAAGTAGCACTTTTTATTACAATTTCATTATTGATAGAATAAATATCAACATAGTCATTACATTGAATACCCATTTCTTTTCTGTACTCTTTTGGTATGACAACTCTTCCTAATTCATCAATTCTTTTAATCATATTTTACACCAAATTGTATTTTTCCTTTATTATCAGATCATTTATATTTATCTAAAATAAGAAATAATCTATTTAAATCTTCTACACATACACATGGTTCTCTATATATTTTTTGATTATTTAAATAAATATACCATACCAATTCATCATTATTTTTTGCTAATGTAATATTAAATGAATATTCTTTAATTACCATTTTAAATGTTAAAAATTGTAATATTCGTCCTACTTGTTCTAAATTACTTAAACAAGCATCCTTAATTTTATACCTTTTATTATCTTTTAATTCAGAAAAAATATTGGCAATTAAGTCTTTTTCTTTCTTGCTTAAACTTTGTTCTTTAAATAAAATACAAGATTTTTTTGCTTCGATGTCTTCCTTCATTTTTTGTAAATGGCTGCTATAATTAAATACTTCACTATCATTTATATCGTGGACTTCATATAAGGCATAAATACTATAATCTTCTAAATCTGCGAAAAACTGTTTTAAATAATTATATTTTATATCTTGAGATAAAGATTGAAAGTTATTTAAATTACAGTTATTAAAGTCAACAAATTTAATAACAAAAAGTTCTTTTGTATGTAATAATCCATTTATAAATCCTTTTAATAATAGTTCAGTATTTATATAAGATATTCGATTTTCTAAAGAAACTCCTCTTGTTCTACTATTATTACTAGGTTTTGTTAAAAAAATTTTAATATAAACCTTGGTTTCGTTTTTTGACAAAATATAAAGTTGAATCATTTTATGTAAAAACATGCCATCTCTTTGAAAAGTTATATGTATTTTGTGAATTAAATCATTTAAGGCATTCAAAAATACGAGAAAATTATATCTACTTTTTCTAATACCTCTACTACTAAAAGTGGATTTAAACTTCATCAAATTGCCAAGATCAACCTCCATAATATATTTAACTAAAATATCAGAATATGCAAAATTATATTTTTCTACCAATTCTATCAATAACTGTTCTAATTCTTCTGATTCTATCAAAGTTAATTCTTTTTTATTTTCATTTAAAGGATCAACATATAATCCATCTTTCTCTAAATCTGAATTGATTTCATTTATGTCAATTCTCTTTAAAGCTTTCATAATTTTAAAATGTAAAATCTTTTGTTTCTTATTAAAATTATAATTATTATTTTTATCCGGAGAATATATTTCTTCTTGTATATTCTTATTTGATATAACAGACATTGCTATATTTGATATATTAAAAGAATTGACTTCATCAAATTGATGTAAGCAATGACAAAAATGTTCTAAACTATTGATTAAATAGTTAAAATCTTCCTCTGTACTGTAAAGTGAATAATCCTTAAAATAAATACTATTAAGCATCCTTTTTACTGTATAAGGGTAGTATATGTTCGTTTGATAAAGTTTTTCGATTACATCTTCTTTACTTCGATACTGCATTTTTTTTGATACTTCTACTTCTTTTAGTGCTTTCATTTTTCACCATATTCCTTTCTTTTAAACTTGCACTTTAAGCAATCATATTTTTTACACTATAAAGACTAGAAACAAAAATAACTCACCTCACTTTTTTCTAATATTTACTGCAATAAGAGTTCATATCGAATTCAAAAAGTTTTAAACTGTGAGTTCGTTTATTATTTTTAATAAAAAGCATATCATAATATTAGAACATTAAGAAGGTGATATGCTTTGGAGTTAAAACGAACTTTTGGCAAGAACCTGAAATATTATAGATTTCAGAAAGGATATACTCAAGCCAAGTTAGCAGAAAAGGTAGATATTTCAACTAACTATGTTAGCCAATTGGAACGAGGTAAGCATAGCGTTGATTTTGATGTTTTAGAATTGATTTGTTATTATTTGGGTATCGAACCTTTTCAATTATTTTTAAAACCTAAAGAGGGAAAACTTCCTCGTAGAATTGACATGAACAAGAAGTAGTATTCTACTTCTTATTTTATTATAGCACATTTTTTCATAGTTCGACATAATTTTTTGCTCACTACCACCGAGCAGTATAAAAACCCTTTTTCCAGTAAAATATTTAGTAGGAGGATTTCATGAGAAGTGTTAATGAACTATTTGATTTAATCGGTAAAAATATGAAAGTCATAAGAAGTGAAATCATAAAGAAATCCCAAGAAAAAGTAGCAGAAGATACTGATTTGAGTAGAAGTTTTATTTCGCAAGTTGAAAGCCCTAATGTAGATATGGGAGTTTCAATAGATACCCTATTTAACATTGCTCAAACCTATAATTTTGACATTAGGGAGTTCTTTAACGGATATGAAAATCTTATGAAAATCAAAGAAAGAGATGAGTGATCATCTTTTTTATTTCTTTCTTAATGAATTTTAGAAATTCTTCAATAGACATAGAGTTTGTTTCTTCACTACTATATCTTTGATAACTAATTAAATTATTATCTCTTTCAGTATCTCCGAGTATTAAAATTATAGGATTTTTCATTATATTACTTTGTCAACAATTCTTTTAAAAGATAATACATAACATTAACAACAATAGAATTACCAGCTTGATGATATAATGAAGTTTCACAACATACTTTGCTAGCTTTCAAGTAATCTTCTTCATCAAAGCCCATTAATCTCCACGCTTCCTTAGATGTTATTTTTCTAATTCTCATATTACTATCC
>CANROL010000113.1 GCA_947632255.1 uncultured Bacilli bacterium | reverse complement strand
TACTAATTGATTAGAAAATATTTTCTTAAATAATAAATCTTCTTTTAGATCTATTTTATAATCAGTTTGCATATTTTCCTCCTTTCAAGGAGCTATAATATATAATTAAATAACAAAAAGCAAGCGATTCGACAAAGGTTATCATTTTTCGACTTTTTATTTATTTTAAAGGTTATAATTTTAATGTTTAGCTTGTTTAATTAAGGAAAATATAATATAATTTAGATGTGATGAATATGGAAATAGATTTAAGTAAATTAAATGATATTATTAATATTGATAAAGATGTTATAATTGATATGACTAAATATCAACATTCAAGTATTAAAGCTTTAAATAATTTGCATGTTTTAGGTTATGTTAAATATAATTCTAGTGATAATTTAGAATTTAATTTAAATTTAACTGGTAATATGATATTAGAAGATGCTGTAACTTTAGAAGATATTGATTATCCTTTAAATATTAAAATAGAAGAAGAATATGAAATAAATGATGAATTTATGCAACTTTATATGAAAAATAATAAAAATATACTTGATATTATTCCAATTTTGTGGGAAAATATTGTTCTAGAAGTTCCGATTAGGTTAACAACTAGTGATAATGTTAAATTATCAGGTGATGGTTGGAGCTTAAACGCGGATGATAATGATTTTGATGATATTGATCCAAGGCTTGCTAAATTAAAAGAAGTTTTGGATAGGAAGGAGTGAGATTATGGCAGTTCCTTTTAGAAGAACAAGTAAAACTAAAAAGAGAATGCGTCGTACCCATCTAAAAAAAGAGGTTGGAGCATTAACTAAATGTCCTAAATGTGGTGAGGTATTAAGACCACATCGTGCTTGTGTTAAATGTGGTTATTACAAAGATAACGAAGTTATCAAAGTAAATGAAGAAACTGAAGAATAGTTAGTAAAAACTAACTTTTTTTTATTGAAAAAAAGTAGTTATTTTGCTATACTATTTTTAGACTAAGGAAGTGTTTTTAATTGAAATATGATGATTTAGCTAAAACTAAAGATTTATTTGATATTGATGATGTTCCTAATCCTATCAATAATATTGAGATGGAAGGGGCTAGTAAAGATTATGTTACAGAAGAAAATGTGGCCGTGGATACTTTAGAAGAAGAAAAAATAAACAATAATGATGATAAAAATAATGAGGATAAAAAAAAGAAAAAAGAAAAGAAACCATTAAGTAAAAAAGCTAAAATAATTATTATTGTTAGTTTAGTATTAATTTTATTATTGTTAATTGGGGCTTTAGTATTTATCTTTTTAAAGAAAGATAAAAAACCAGTGGAAAAGCCAAATGAACCTGAAAAACCAGTGGTAATTGTGGAAAAAGAAAACTATATTTATCAAGATGGAGTATTAACATTTTTAAATAAAGTTGATCAAGAATTAGGTACTTATACTTGTACTAATAAAGATGATAGTTTATGTTATGTTGCTTATTACAATTTGGAAGATGATTTTGATGTAGAAAAAAATGTATATCAAAATGGGGATAAAATTGAGCGTAGAAGTACTATATATTTAGATAAATATGTTTTTATAAATGATAATAAAGATAAAGATGATAATATAATTAAATTATATAATATAGTAGAAGAAAAAGTAGAAGGTACTTATACATTAATTAAAGGATTTAATGATTCTAATTATGTTATTTTAAAAGATACTAATAGTAAATATGGAGTATTATTATTTGATAAAGATAGTTATAAAGAATTATTAGAATTTAGTTATGATTATGTTGGAGAGTTAAATAAAGATGCTAAATTTGTTGTTAAGACAAATAATAAAAATTATATTTTTAATAAAAATGGTAAAAGTGAAAGTAAGGGACTTCCTTATGAGATAAAGAGTTATAATAATAATTATATTGTGGTTAATGATGATGGTTATTATGTATATGATTATAAATCGAATTTAGTTTATGATGAAAAATATGATTATATTTCTTTATTAGATAATTATGCAGTTTTAATAGATAATGAATTATTATATATAAAAGATTATCAAAATAATAAATATAATGAAGAGGGAATAGATTTAAATAGTAAAAATTATGTAGTTACGAATGTTTATAATAAAGATAAAGTTTTAGAAGAGACAAAGAAAGCCTTTGGTATTAATATTGAAGGGGATAATATTATTGTAAGTTATAAAAATAAAAATAGTGATAAAACTAAATCTTTAAATATTTTAGAGGGAAGTATTAGTACTAAATTAAAATATGTTAATTATTTTGATGGAAAGTTATATTTTTATCAAGATGAAGATAAAAGTGATTTATTAGGTAGTTATACTTGTACAACTAAGAATACTATTACTAAAGATAGTACTACTTTAAATAATTGCTATATAGCTCATGAAAGTTTCTTTAGTGTTAATGAAACAGAAAAAGATAAGAGAGATAGTTTAGGTTTAATTCCAATCTTTAATAATAATTATGTATTTATAAATGATTCTTTAGATAATAATAATGTTACTATTAATTTATATGATTTAAAAAATAATAAAACTTTAAGTAAATATAGTGCTGTTGATGATGGAATATATGGGGGAATAGAAGAAGCATCTTTTGTAGAAACAAATGGGGATTTAATAATAGCAAAAAATAAAAATAATAAATATGGTTTAATTAAAATTGGTACAACTGTAAGTGGAGTTATTCCTTTTGATTATAGTTATTTAGAAAAAGTAAAAGAATATTATATGGCGACTGGTAGTACAAATAATTATATGTTAATTGATAATACAGGTGAATCTGTTACAGAAAAGTTAGGTAATAAAATTGTTGATTATCATAAAGATTATTTAAAACTTGTTGATAGTGCAGGTAAGTATCATGTTAGTGATTTTACAGGAAATAATGTTGATAATACAGCTTATTTAGATTTAACATTGTATGATGATTTTTATGTAGTTATTGATATTAATAAAAAATTAAATATTGCTAATTATGATGATTTTAGTTTAGAATTAGAAAATGGTATAGATATTGGGGATAATTATAAAAATAATTATGAAGTTAGTAAAACTACTGATGGATATACTGTTAAAATAAAAGATACAAATGAAACTATTGAAGTTAAAACAAGTGTAGAAGAACCAGTTGTTCCGGAGGAAACACCAAGTGTTCCTGATACAGATAAGGATACTGAAAATACACCAGATAATTCTCAAGTTAGTGAAGAAGATAATAATAAAGAAGAAAATTAAAGGGATACTACTTGCGAAATTAGAATTAATTTGATAAAATAAGAGAGAAAAACGAAGAACAAGAGGAGTAGAAAGTATTATTTAAATAGAGACTTAATGGGTGGTGGAAATTAAGAAAAGATACTTTTGAAGGTTGCTTGGGAGTTTGAACCGCATAAAATGCGTTATCATTAAATAGTTAAATAAAAGGTGGTACCGTGCTATAAGCACCCTTTGGTATAGCCTTTTTTATTTGTTTTGGAGGAAATAAATATGTTAGATAAGAAATATGATCATTTAAAAGTAGAAGAAGGTAAATATGAAAATTGGTTAAAAAATAATTATTTTGAACCTAATAAAGAAGCCAAAGAACCATTTTGTATTGTCATACCACCTCCCAATGTAACAGGAAAATTACATATTGGTCATGCTTGGGATACAAGTATACAAGATACAATTATTCGTTATAAAAGAATGCAAGGTTATAAAACTTTATGGCTTCCAGGAATGGATCACGCGGGTATTGCAACTCAAGCAAAAGTGGACGCAAGACTTAAAGAGCAAGG
>CANROL010000112.1 GCA_947632255.1 uncultured Bacilli bacterium | reverse complement strand
CTTGTTTCTTTTCCATTTAAGGTAAGATTTTCTTCTGGATTACATTCATTTTCTTTTGTTATACAATATTTTACATTACTTGCTTCTTCTGTTAATGTTCCAATTAACTCCCCATCTATATATTTTGTCTTTATTTCTATTTCTTTTTCGACATTCTCTATTCCTGCCACAACATTTATACTTGATTTATATACTTTATTCATTGCCTCTTCTTTTGTTGCATTATAATCTAACCATTCTCTTAATTTAAATTCTTTAGTTTCTTTCCCTTTTAATGTACCTTTATATATATTATATGCTATGTATGATCCTTTTTTATAATTCTTTACTATTTCATTCTCATCTAATCTACTTATTATATTATCAAATGTATCACTGGATAAGGCTACTCTCACATTTTTGGCTTGTAATGCATCGGCACTTGCTGGATCATTCATTGTTTCTATATTTATTTCATAACTACTTTCTTTATTACAATTATTTTTTATACTAAATGTATAGCCTTCTGTTTTTAATCCTTTTGTATCATATATTGGTATTGCCTTATCTAAATTTATTGCATTACCTTCATTATATATCGTTATATCTAAACATCCAACACTAAAAAAGGTATTTCCATTTTCTTGCTTTTTACCTATTGTAAATGCTGAATATGTTATTCCTATTGTTACTATTAATGTTAATATTACTAATACTAATATTATTAATCTTTTCTTACTTAAATAACCCCCCCCCCAAGGCGTAAATTTGTTTCATTTATAACAACTCCTATTCCGTATTTTTAAATCTTTTATCTACACTATTTTTTCTAATTTAATACTACCATTTTTCTTTTCTTTTTTCAAGTATATATTATTATTAATTAACAACTTATCTCATTATCTTTAATAAAATCTTGAGCTTTAATTTGTTTAATAGTTTTTTTATTAAATAAACCATTTTTATAAGTAAATAAATAATAAGCTTCTACAATATCATCTTTATTAGTATTACAAACACTTTCCCCATTAATATTAATATTCTTTTCTAATTTAGAACCATATAAAGTAAAAGTATTATCTTTATATTCTATAAATTCTACATAATCTTTAATTAACATATCTTCATCTAATTCATCTACTTTTAATACAATATTACCCTCTATATCAATTGCATAAATACTAGTAGTTCTATTCCCACTTCCATTAGTTAAAGAAAATAATATTAATTCTTTATTCATAACATAAAAATTTAAAAATACTTTATAATCTTTAGTTCCATTATTTTTTATATCTAAATCATCTTCATAAAAAACATGATCATTAATACTAGCCCTAACTTTAGAAGGATACCCATCTTCTTTAAAATCTACTAATTCAAACTTCATTAAAGCTTCTTCATTATTTATATTAATTTTCTTTTCACAATAAGTTATATCTTTATAATCACAATCATTTACAATAACCGCTTTACCTTCTAATCTAACTCGATAACCATCTTTTTTTAAATGACTATCCTCATAATCATATAAACAAGCAAAAACAATTAATCCTATTAATATTCCTAAAACTAATACTATTCCTATAATCTTTTTCATTATCTTAAATCCTTTCTTTTATTTAACTCTAGGATGAGTTTTATTATAAACTTCTTTTAATTTACTATTAGTAACATGGGTATATATTTGAGTTGTACTTAAAGATGAATGTCCTAATAATTCCCCCACCGATCTAATATCAGCTTCATTATTTAATAAACCTGTTGCATAAGTATGTCTTAATGTATGTGGTGTTATTTTATTTTTTATATTTTTTGCTTCTGCATAACTTTTAACTAATTCTTCTACTCTTCGACTACTTAAAGCTTTTCCTTTTTTTCCTGGTATTAAATAATCATTTGGTATATCACTAAATTCTAAACGAATATCTAAATATTTATTAAGTAAATCTTTATCCATCGCTGTATAATAAATAATTCTTTCTTTCGAACCCTTACCCATTACTTTAATAGTTCCATCACTATTTAAATCATTTACTTTTAAAGATAATAATTCACTTACTCTTAAACCTGTTGCATATAAAAACTCTATTATAAATTCATTTCTTATTGTATAAATATCTGTATAATTATTATTATCTAAAATAGTTTTAATTTCACTATCTTTCAAAAAATTAGGTAATTTTTTAACTACTTTAGGATTATGTATATTTAAAAAATAATTAATATCTAAAACTCTTATTTCTATTAAATAATTATAAAAACTTCTTAAAGTACTTAAATTTAATGATGATGTTTTATTTTGATAACCTAAATTTATTAAATAAGCTTTATATTTATTAGCTATATCTTTATTTATTTTTAAAAAATTAATTTTATTATCTTCTAAAAATTTACCATATATTTTTAAATTTTGTTTATAAGTTATAATTGTTTTATTAGAATAATTAAGTTCAAAATCTAAATATTCTAAAAAAGAATTAACATAAGATTCATAATTTTTCATTTAGATAAAAATACAACTTTCTTAAAATAATATATGGTAAACTATTAATTATATTTAAAAACTCTTCTAAATTATTAACTTCTTTTAATTCTATTATATATTTATTATCTGTTTTATTATTTAAAAAATTAATTACTTTATTTTTTAAATCTTTTGAATAATTATCTTCTAAATATTTTAAAAAATCAAAACTATTATCTTTAGTTAAAATAGGTAACTTACGAATATTATTATTTTCTTTTAATATTACTACAATATCTTCTTGATTATTTACTTCTATTAAATTAGCTTTTTTAATACTATCTATAATTTCTTGTTTCGTATATTTAATTGTAAAAGTATCTAAATCTTTTAAATCATTTAAATTATAATTAATTTTTAATTCTTGTAGATTAATGGGAAAATAACTATGATGGTTAGTTTCTATTGCTAAATAATATTTATTTTCCATGTAATCATCTCCTAGTTTAAGTATAATATAATAAAACTTTTTTAGCAAGATATTAACCCAAATTTTCTTTTAACATATAGTATTATTAGGAGGTATATATGAATTACGATTATCAATATGGCAATAGTTATTATAATTATTATGGTGATGTTGGCATTAAAAGTACTAAATATCATATTTTAGCCCCAGAACAATATCAAAAAAAACAACCTGGTTTAGAATATTTAATGGATCCAGCCCCAATTTTTGATGATCCTAATTATCAAGGAAGTGGTAAATTAAAAGATAAAGTTGCTATCATAACTGGAGGTGACAGTGGGCTTGGGCGAACTTGTGCGATTTATTTTGCGAAAGAAAAAGCTAAAGTAGTTATTCCTTATCTTAATGAAGATATTGATGCTAACTATACTAAAAAATATATTGAATCTTTAGGGGGTGAATGTCTTTTATTATCTGGGGATATTAGCGATAAAAATTTTGCCAAAAAAATAGTTAATGAAACTCTAAAAAAATTTGGTAAAATTGATATCTTAGTTAATAATGCTGGTGTTCAATTTCAAAGTGATACTCTAGAAGAAATAAGTGATGAACAATTTGACTATACCATGAAAGTTAATATTTATGGCATGTTTTATTTAACTAAAGAAGTCTTACCTCATTTAAAATCGGGATCTTCAATTATTAATTTATCGAGCGTTACTGCTTTCTATGGTGAAGCTCAGTTAATAGATTATGTTACGACTAAAGGGGCAATTGTTGGTTTTACAAGAGCCTTAGCCCGCAACTTAGCTTTAAAAAATATTCGCGTTAATGCGATAGCTCCTGGTTACTTTTGGACTCCTCTGCAACCGGCTTGTTGGCAAAAAGAAAAAATCCC
>CANROL010000111.1 GCA_947632255.1 uncultured Bacilli bacterium | reverse complement strand
TTGGGCAATTAAATAAATAACATCAAAGCCTCCCCCGATAATACCTCCTAAAGATTTTTTAGCAAGTTTATCTAAATCTTTTAAAGGATCACTTTCTTTTAAAGTATGAAGTTCTTGTTCTAATTCTTCTTTAGATTTTTCTTGATCTTCACTATTATTTATATTATTTGTAAGTTCAGCAATTTGTTTTTGATAATCATTTTCTAATTTAATTTTTAATTTTTCTTTTACTAAATCTAAAACAGCTTTATCCCCTTTTAAAATGGTTTCATGTAACATTTTAAAAGATTCACTAATTAATTCTTCATCTGTTATATTAGCATTTTCTCTTTTTAATTTAGTTTTAATACTATCTAAAACTGCATCACCATATAATTCTTTTGATATGCGTTCTTCAATATTATAGGGAAGAGGATCACCATACCAAGAACTAGCTTTGGTATAAACTAAATTAGTTACTGTTTCAATGGAATTTTCAATTCTTGGGGAAAATGGTACACCACCAGTTTGAATAATTACTTCTACTTCTTCAATCATGTCGGCAATTTTATTAGTATTAGTAACTACTATTTCATAAGCTAAATCAGCATCTAAAAAACTAAATTCTTTTAACATTTCTTCAGTTGTTCTAATATGCATATCGGGTTGATGGATACCTTTACGATTTAAAGGATGTAATTTTCCATTAGTTTTTTGAGCAATAATTATATCGCGATATATTTTATCTTTAGGAGTTAAATAATGAGCATCACTGGTTGCCACAACAAGTTTTCCAGCATCTTTAGCAACCCGAATAATTTTCTTTAGATGTTCTTGTAAATCATAAATTGTTTTAAAACCACTTGATTCCATTTCGAGTAAATGCGTCATGGCACTGATTGGTTGAACTTCAATATAATCATAAAATTGCATTAAATTAGATAATTCTTCATCATCTTTAGTTTTAGCTTCTTCAAATATTTCACCATTTATACAACCACTTCCAATAAGTAAGCCTTCTCTTAATTTTTTTAATTCCCCACGCGGTAATTTAGGTTCACTATTACGGAATAAATAAGTAGTATTGGCATAAGAAATAATTTTAAATAAATTTTTTAAACCAACTTTATTTTTAACTAAACAACATAGATGAAAAGGAATTGAGAATTTAATTAATTCATTAATATCTACCGATTCATATAATTTAGTGGTTGTTTCAATATTTCTCGAATCTAATTCTTCACACATTTTATAGAAAGCTTGACTAGTTCCTTCGGCATCATAATCCGCGCGATGATGGGCTTCTTCGTCCCATTCAATTTTATAACGACGAACTAAAGTAGTTAGTTTATGATTAGGCCACTCGGGATGTAGCATCCGGGCCATACTCATCGTATCTAAAACTGTATTGGTAAACTCCCCGAGATTATATTTGCGACAAGCTTCACTAACAAAACCAATATCAAACTTGGCATTATGGGCAACCATCGGTAAATCCCCCGTCCAGTCTAAAAAGCTTTTCGTTACTTCTTCTTCGCTTCTGGCCCCTTTTAACATTTCATCAGTTATACAAGTTAAATCAATTATTTTTTGAGGTAAAGGTCTTTTAGGATCAATAAATTCATCAAAACGATCAATTACTTCACCATTTTTAATTTTTACAGCCCCAATTTCAATCATGGAGTCGCTTCCAACATAAAACCCAGTTGTTTCAGTATCAAAAACAACATATTCTTGTTTTAATAAAGGATAATCTTTTAAATTAAAAATAAAATCTATATCATCATTTACAACATTTAATTCTGTGCCATATAAAACTTTAAAATGATCTTTTGCTTCTTTGCCTTCATTAATTTCTGTTACTTCATGAAATAAATCAGGATAAGATTGTAAAGCATTATGGTCCGTTACGGCGATTGCTTTATGGCCTAGACTTAAAGCATGTTTAATTAAACTTTTAGCTTCAATAACCCCATCCATCATACTCATCATCGTATGTGTATGCAGTTCCACTCTTTTTACTTCGGCATTATCTACAATTTTTTCATCTTTACTAGGAATTTTTTCTAAACTTAATATTTCTAAAACTAAATCATGAGCATAATTATCAAAAGCGACATTGCCTTTAACTCGATACCATTTTCTTTTTTTAACAGCATCTTTTAAACCTGCTTTAATTTCATTAAATTCTCTTTTATTTTTCCGAATTATTTTAGCTAAAATACTATTAGAATTATCACTAGCTTTTAGGGTATAAACATTTATATTTGGTCTTTCCAAAATATCTTCCCCAAAGAAATAAACTTCCAATAGAACATTTTCAATATTACCACTTATATTTTCTAATTTAGTAATATCCCCTTCTTCATGTTCCCCAATAATAATATCAGGATTATTACTTTTACTAGTAATAATTTCGCGATCTTCAATTTGTTCAATATTTCTAACACTCATAGCTAGACATTTAGAATATGAATCAAAATCAATATTGCCATTTAGGCGATACCAAGATTCTTCTTTTAAAATATTTTTTAATGGTAAATATTCTTCTTTATCTTTTTTAAATATTTTAGCCATCATACTTTTATCATTATCATTTATTTCTAAAGTAATAATATTTATATTATCTCTTTCTAAATAATCAATAGAAGCAACATAACCTTCAATTGTAATATTGCGACCTATGTTAGTAATTGAGGCAATACTAGTAGGTTCTTTAGTAATTGATTTACCTAATATAACTTCCCCGGGTTTAAATTCATGAATAACTTCAACATAAGTTGCTGGAGCTTGAACACTGGCTAATTCTTCTTCCATACTTTGTTGTAATTCTTCATTTATTTTAGTTGTAATTAAATAATCATACATACCATAATGTTCTAAAGTTTTAATAATATTAGATTCTTCTTTTTTAATAGTTTCGGCTTCAGCTTCACTAATAACTTCAAATATAATAATATCATCATCCACAATAGGATTTATTTCTTTTAAACTAACTAAAGATGGTTTATCTTCTACTAATTTACTAATTATTTCCTTTAAATAATTAAGAATATCTATACTATTTATATTATTAAATTTAATATTAATAGTAGTTTTATAAGTATTATTAATTAAATAATTATTATCTACTAACTTTTTAGTTAAGTCAAAATTTAAAACTTCATCATTAGTTAAATAAACATTAAATATTTCTTTTTTCTTATTTAAAACTACTTTATCAATCTTTAAATTTAATAATTCATCTTCTATATTACTATAGTTAATACTATTTAAAAATGTTTTAATATCATGCATAATTCTTCCCACCTTAACTACTATTATACTAAATTTTTAAATAATTCTATAGTTATTTTTTTATTTTTTTAAATTTTTCAAAGACATGTTTAACTTCTTAAAGATAATATTTCTTGCTTAGGTAGTTTAGTATATTTAATGATTGTATCTATTGCCATATTATCTTTTAGCATTTCTTGAGCTGTTTCTAATCTAGTTTGTTTTATGCCATCTCTTTCGCCATAGTATCTTTCTTCTCTTAAGGCATCTTGTAAAGCTGTCTTAGATGTTTCATTATACCATTCTTGTACTACTCTTATTGAATTTTCCATTGACATGTTTTAACCTCTTAAAGATAGTATTTCACTTTTAGGTAGTTTAGTAATGTCACTTATTAATTCTACAGCCATATTTCTTTTTAGCATTTCTTGAGCTGTTTCAATAGCTTTTTGTTTTATGCCATCTCTTTCGCCATCTCTTTCGCCATAGTATCTTTCTTCTCTTAAAGCGTCTTGTAAAGCTGTTTTAGATGTTTCATTATACCATTCTTGTACTACTCTTATTGAATTTTCCATTGACATTTTTAACCTCTTAAAGATAATATTTCTTGCTTAGGT
>CANROL010000110.1 GCA_947632255.1 uncultured Bacilli bacterium | reverse complement strand
TTAAATAATAAATCTTCTTTTAGATCTATTTTATAATCAGTTTGCATATTTTTCTCCTTTCAAGGAGCTATAATATACAATAAAAATATAAAAAGCAAGCGATTTCGCTTACTTCGACAAAGGTTATCATTTTTCGACATCAATATTTATTTAAACATAGCTTTAGCAGTCTTTAACATTTGGGTTGTATAGCCATATTCATTATCATACCAAGCTACAACTTTAACTAAATTATCATTTATTTGGGTTAATAAACCATCTACTAAAGCTCCATATGGTTTACCAATTATATCACTTGATACTAAAGGATCATTAGTTATTTGTAAAGTTTCATTACTATTTTTTAAAATAATACTATTTATTTCATCAACTGTCGTAGGTCTTTTAGGAATAAAAGTAAGTTCAACCATTGAACCATCTTCGACTGGTACCCGGTAAGCAAGGCCATCAAGTAAACCATCTAAAGCTGGGATTACTTTCCCTATCGCGGATGCTGCTCCAGTTGAAGTTGGAACAATATTAGCCGCGCAAGCTCTACCACGTCTAGCTTTAATACCTTTTTTATGAGCAATATCTAAAGTAGCTTGATCATTCGTATAAGCATGAATGGTACTCATAAATCCTCTTGCAATTCCAATGTTATCTTCTAATACTTTAGCAACTGGGGCTAGGCAATTTGTCGTACAACTAGCCGCGGATACAATTTGTTCTGTTCCATCTAATATGTCATCATTAACATTATAAACAATAGTTTTAACATTATCTGATTTACTTGGCGCTGAAATTAATACTTTTTTGGCACCAGATGTAATATGTTTATAAGCATCTTCATATTTGGTAAATTTACCCGTACATTCTAAAACTAAATCAATATTTAAACTAGCCCAAGGTAAATTACTAGGATCTGTTTCATTAAAAACTTTTATTCTTTTCGAATTATTAATAACTATTTCATCATTTTCATAACTAATTATATCTTCATGAAAACTACGATGAACAGTATCATATTTAGCTAAATAAGCTAAATCTTCCGCCGGTGTTAAATCATTTATGGCCACTAAATCAAAATCAGTAGTAGTAAGTATTTTTCTAAATGCAATACGCCCAATTCTTCCAAAACCATTAATAGCAATTCTAATCATATTATCTTCCTCCTATAAATTCTCTTAATATACTATCTTTACTAACAAGTTCACTGCTAATGGGATAAAAACTTTTTAAAAATTTAACTAAACGACGAGCTTCAGCATAAAATGGTGATGCACTATCAATTGTTAATAATAAAGGTTCAGCATATATTTTTAATACTCCAAGTTCATAAGGCAAAGCCGTATTAATAATAGTATCAGCTTGATGAGTGTATGGGAAGATATATTTTTCTTCCCCATCTCGAACACTTTGCCAATTTTTAATAGTATCACTAGCATTTATTCCTCTCGTCCGACTATCTCTAATCATTCTTCTAATAAGTCTTAAATCTATTGTAGATATATAATTATGACGATCAATATTTAAAGGAATAAATGGACTTAAATATACTTTATATTTATATTTTTTATCTATATAAGGAATTAAATCATCATTTAAACAATGTAATCCTTCTATTAGTATTATACTATTTTCTTTTAATTTTATAATATTATTATGATATTCTTTTTTACCTGTTATAAAATTAAATGTTGGAATACTTACTTCTTTACCATTTAATAAAGCTTTTAAATTTTCATTAAGTAATTTTATATCTATGGCATTTAAACATTCAAAGTCATATTCCCCTAAATCATTTTTAGGATTATATTCTCTTTCAACAAAATAATCATCAGTTGATAAACAAATAGGTTCATAGCCTAAACTGCGAAGATAAGCGCCTAAAACTCTAGTTGTGGTGGTTTTTCCACTGCTGGAAGGCCCGGCTATCATCACAAACTTAATATTATTACTTCTAATTATTTCTTCACTTACTTTTCTTATTTGATCATTAAAATGTAATTCACATGATTCTATAAAACCTTTTATTTTATAATTATAGATTAAATCATTTAAATCAGATACATATGGAGTATTTAATTTCTTAAGCCATGACTTACCTTCATAAAAAGATTTAATAATATTTTCATGATGAACATAATCAGGTAGTTTTCCATGAGTTAAATTACTAGGATATAAAATAATTAAACGATTATTACCTAAATATTGTAAACTAAAGTTTTTTAAACAATTAGTACTATTAGGTAAATCAATATAAAAATAATTTAAATAATTTTTTAATTTATGAATTGTAATAATATTTTCTGTATTTCTTAAATTAGCTTCTTTTTCTAAACAATTAGTTTTAAGATAAAAATCTTTAGCTTCTTCTTTTAAAATATTATATTTAATAAATGGATAATCACCATCTATTATATTAGCCATTTCTTTTTTTATTAAAGATATATCATCATCAGTTAGAGTTTTATCATATATTATTTCCCCAAGCATACCACCGGGAACACTATGTAAAAAATAAATATCACTATTTTTAAATATGGTTTTAATAGCTACTTCTAAAATAAACTTAAGACCAGCTTTATACATTTTAGTACCTTCAATAGAATTAACATCAAAAAATTCTACTACTTGATCTTTAGTAGCTTTACTATTTAAAGAAATTATATCATTATTTATTTTAATACCAATAATATTTTTTAAATTAAATAACTTACTTATTTCTAAATAAGTAGTATTTATTGGAACTTCTTTTGTTTCATTTTGATAAGTAATTTTAACATTCATTTTACTGCCCCTTTTATTATATTAATATATTAACATATTTTTTCTTTTTTTTAAACAATTTATGAATAAATTATTAAAAATATCACTATATATTATTTAGGTGATAATTTTGAATATAGTACCAACTGTTATTGAAAAAAGTAATAATAAAGAATATGCTTATGATTTATATTCACGGCTTTTAAAGGATCGAATTATCTTTTTAAGTGGGGAAATAAATGATAGTTTAGCATCAATTATTGTTAGTGAATTATTGTATTTAGATGCCCAAAATCATGATGATATATATTTATATATTAATAGTCCCGGTGGTGCTGTTACATCAGGTTTAGCAATTTATGATACGATGAATTATATTAAAAGTGATGTTAAAACAATTGTTATAGGTATGGCCGCCTCCATGGGAGCTTTCTTATTATCAAGTGGAGCTAAAGGCAAAAGATATGCCCTAAAAAATGCTGAGGTTATGATCCATCAAGTTTTAGGGGGAGCCCAAGGGCAAGCAACAGATATTAAAATTCATGCAGAACATATATTAAGGATAAAAAAGAAATTAAATAATATTTTAGCCCACAATACTAATAAAACAATAAAAACCATAACTAAAGACTGCGAAAGAGACAATTTTATGTCCGCTGAAGAAGCTTTAGAATATGGTTTAATTGATGAAATACTTTAAAAAAATATAAAAATAATGAATTTAGGGAACAAATTTGGAAATTTGCTCCTTTTTTCGACAAATTTTTTAAACTTGGTGTGCTATAGTAGCCTTATTTCATTTTTTAATGAAATTAGAAAGGAGATAAGTATGCATACCGAATTAATTAATGAATCTTTATTAAATGACATGCTATTTAAAGAAAGTCTATCTGATCCTCATAATCGTAATTTTTTAATTCGCTTAATATCTTTAGTCACTGATTTTAAAGAAGATTATTTGAAAAAACAAAATTTAGATGTAAATTATGAAAAAACTATTGATAAAACTAAATTAAATGATAAATCTTTTCGAGCTGATATAATAATTAAATTTGATCATTATATTATAAATTTAGAAAGTTATACAACATTTAATAATTTAGCTTTAGATAAATCATTAAGTTATGT
>CANROL010000109.1 GCA_947632255.1 uncultured Bacilli bacterium | reverse complement strand
CGCCACTTTTCAAATGATGAAAAGCGGCGTTTAGCACTTATATATTTCCAGTGCTTTCAAAACACGGAAACTCAAATTTTTTTACAAATTCAGTCAAAGAAAAAAAGATTGCAAAACCTTTTTTCTTTGAAACTTAAATATTTAGCAAACACAATCAACGTAAGTATCACTTAAACATCTAATTGCGCATAAGCAACTACAATCCATTGTAAAGAAAGAATTAGTAGCAATATATGGATTTAAACTTGTCGTATCTGGATTATCCGCTAGGACTCTAAATGTACAGCAGTTTCCTTCAATTTTTTCAACTCTAAATATTGTTGAACATTCTGTTGTAGAGCCACTGCAAGTTACTGTCGAATCTTTAGTTATAGGCATACTCCAAGGTGTTCCACAGCAACTACAAGTATAAAGCATAACTGGTCTTGTATTGCAAATTAAGCAATTAGGCCCACCCCCTAAAACTGGTCTGTCACAAGCATCTAAACAAGACTCTGGACAAGCATTTTGTTGTAAGACTAAAATAACACTTAAAATTTCATTAATGCAATTTCCAGTTGTATTACAATCATTATTCATCTTATTCACCCTTTCATGTATTCTCACTATTAATTTATGACAAATTATAAAAATAGTGTCCGCATATATGTTTTTTTTTAACATTATTTATGGTATAATTATCTAAGTTATAAGTAAGTTGGTGATTATTTTTGAAAAAATATTTTTATATCTTTGTAGACGACAAAAGATTTCGCGTTGAAATAGATGAAGAATTAGATAAAGCCTTAAGAAAATCTCTTAAAGATAATTATCAATTTGAAAATAATATTTTAAAATTAAATACTGAAGATAATGCTAAAACTTACTTACTTAAAACTAAAACAATTAATAATTTAATAAATTTAATTAATACTTATGAATTAGATCCTGAATTAGCTAAAAGGGTTGAATATTTAAAAAAACAATTAAGTTTTAATCGAACTACTGTCTATGAAAGTGATTTAAGAGCTTTAGAAGAATTATTAAATGAAGTAACTAATATATATGGAACTGTAAGAACTACTTTAATAAAAAAAGATCAAGCTAAAATTATTCATGAACAAAATGAAGCTTTAGAACAAGCTATTAATGATAAGTTTTCTGAAGTAATTGATGATAGTTCTGATGATTCTGATGCCAATATTGAAGATATTCGTCTTATTTTAAATAAACTTAAAGAAGATGTAGATTTAGCTGATTTAATTGATGATGATTGCATTGATGAAGCTTTAGATAATATTATTATATGTAAAACTATGGAAGAGTATTTAGAAGTATCTAGTCGTGAAAAAAATGTATTAGATATCAATGAACTTATTGAAGGCTCTAATTTTAAAAAAGAAAAAATAATTATTCCACCTCATACTTCCATTAAAGAAATAATAACTAAACTTGTTAAATCTAGCTATTTTCAAGATGCTAATAAAATAATTACCAGTGATATTCATACTTTTAATGATGAATTACAAGCCAAATTACAAACTTTTAAAAAAAATATTTCTGTTAATTTTAATAGTTCTAATTTAGAATATTATAGTAAAAAATTTATTCAAGAATACCAAGAATTATGTACCCAATATAACCAAAATCCGGAAGATTTATTTAGTGATTATTTTAAAGGTCGTTCTAATATTTTAACAGATTTTTATCGTAATTTAAATTTTTCAGAACCTGTTAAAAATGAGATTATAAATTCTGTAGTAAATGCTGGGATTAAAAATAAAGTTATAAGTAATAAATACTTAGATAAAATAAATACTAATTTTAATATTTCAAATCAAATTAAGGCTGGAGCCAATACCACAATAGATACGGCAAGTGAAGTAACTAGTTCTAGTACTTTAAACCAAAATATTAATTCTACTTTTAATGCCAATAGGGATACCTCTAGCCAAATTCAAGCAAATTCTAATAATTCATCAGATGTTTCTGCTAGTGCTAAAACTAATTTAGACATTAATGCTTCAAATAATCCTAACATATCTGGCAATATAAATATGAGTTATAGCCCTAATACTGAAAGTACTAGTATTACTGGTGGCATAAATACAAGAGAAAATATTCATGCTCAAGTAAATCATGAAATTCATGGCTCCGAAACTACGGGTGTTAGAAACTTAAGAAGAAATACTAATATTAATGCTTTAATATATGGTAATAGTGATACTACTGAATTAACAACTAATCAAACTCTAGAAGAAGAAAATACCCCTTATAATACATCTTCTGCTTCCAGCTTTTCTGATAATGATTCTTATCTTTCTTCTACTTCTTTAGATACTACAAACGCTTTAACATCAACTAATTTAGATAATGACTTAGATAATAATTTAGATAATGAAACTAATAATAACAATAATAATACTACCTCTAATAATAATAATAATAATAATCCTTTATCATCATCTTTAAAACAATGGTTTTTAAAACATAAAGTTGCGGTTATTTTAACTGTAGGAGGAATACTATTTTTTATCTTAATTATCTTTTGTATTATAGGTGGTGATTCATCTAATAATTCTAATTTAGGTTATTATGATTCAACCTATAATTTTAATGAAACTAATGTTGTTTTAACAGCATGTAACAGTGAAGAAGTAATTGCTAATGTTTCTTTAGAAGAATTTGTTGTTAATTCTTTATATGCTTATACTCATAATAATAATTATAATGATGAAGCTTTAAAAGCCGCCTTAATTGTTTTAAAAACTAATGCTTTAAGTTATGGTAATTATCATAGTTCTAATAAAGTTATTAATTTAGATACTTGTACTTTTAATTATTGTAATCCTTCAACTTGTGAATTAAATAATGAAGATGTTCCATTAGATTCCCCATATTTAACTAAGTTAAATGACTTATATAATGAAGTAAGTAATTATTTATATATATCTGAATCCTATAAAGATAATATAAGTTCTTTAAGTAGTAAAGATGCTTTAACTTTTGATCTTGATACTTTAAATAATTTTCAAGAATTATCTTTAGCAAATAATACTTATGCCGAAATTTTAAGTCTTAATTATCCTAATAATAATACAGAAATAACTTATGATAAAGAAACTTATTATATAGGTGATTCTCGGATGCAAGGTATTTTAAATACTGGCTTAATTTCTTCTAGTAATACTATATATGGTGCATCTTATGGTTATAATTGGTTTGTCGGAACAGGTACTTTTAGTGAAAATAATACTAATGCTGTAAATGGTGCTATCCCTTATCTTAATAATTTAATTGATTTAAATACTTCTTATAATATAGTTATATGGTTAGGAGTAAATGATTATAATTCTCATGATGCTAACACTTATTATAATAAATTTTATGAATTAGCTACTAATTCATGGCAAAATGAAGATATATATATTGTTTCTGTTGGTCCAGTTTTAGATAGTTCATCTCAATATGCTAAAAATAGTGAAATTAATAATTTTAATAATACTTTAAAAACTTTAATTGAAAATCAAAATTTAAGTAATTTAAAATATATTGATTTAAATTATAATGAAGATTCTATTAATATTTATGATAGTGAAGGTATACATTATGGTAATTCTGATTATGCGAATATTTTATCCATAATAAATGATCATACTTCTAGTAGTATATCTAGTAACTTATATTTATATAACTTAAGTGATCATTTAGTTTATTATACTGTAACTAGTAATGATGCTTACTGGTGGCCTGTTGGTAGTAGTAATCCAACAAGTGGAAATATTTATGGGGGAACTCCGGTAACTACTGAGATAACTTCAACTTTTGGTAATCGTGTTGATCCTATAACGCAGGAAAAACAAAGTGGCCATGGAGCCCTAGATATTGGTACACCTTTACATACCCAATTATTGCCACTAAAAGTGGGGTAGTAACCGAT
>CANROL010000108.1 GCA_947632255.1 uncultured Bacilli bacterium | reverse complement strand
AATATCTTATAGCTTAATGGCATCTGTTTATATTGTATTAAAATTCTACTCTTTTACCATTGACCTAATCAGATTGATAAATTCATATAAGTATGAATTGTCAGTCTGTTTTTTATATGGTTTGGCACCAAGTCTCTAGATTTTTTTCATTAAATCATGGAGGTGACGACCAATGACGATATGATATGAAAATAGATATTTTAATTTGTTTAGTTTTTTAAACTTAGCTTTTAACTAAATGTTGCAAATAAATGCCATGTTTTAGGTAGGGTAGGGTAGGGTAAAATTGACATCTTCACAAAAATATAGTAAAATATTTCTATAAAATCCTAATTTTATTATTGCTATTAAAAAAATGAACGAAAAAAATGGAAAGATAGAAAGTTATTAGATATATTAATTATATTGAACTATGATAACAATAAATTAGAATAAAATAATGTCATATAGATGTTTGGAGGTAAAAATGATTGCTAAAATTGTTACAAGCGAAAAAGAATATTATTCAAATGTATTTGCAAAATTTAATCAGGGGTTTAATGAAACAGTAATAGTGTTTAACAATGAAAATGAACAATTCGAATTGATAAAAGTATATGATGGAAGTCGTTCATTTAAAAGAAAAGTATTTATCATTGATACTGATATGGATGGCATGGTGGAAAAGTCTATAATTAAGTTATCTTTAATAAATGGATTTAAAAATTGTTTTGGATATGATTGGATAATTAATAATGTTAAATTGATAAAAAAAATTAAGGCTAATAAAAAAGTAGATATAAAATATATTGAGTTAGCTAAAAAAACGAATGAAAAGATGGAAATAAATGAATGGAAATATGTTAAAAATGAAAAGGACGCAAAAGACTTGTTGAGTGCAGTAAGTAGATTTCATGATGCAATAATAAATAATATAAGTTATGAAGTAAAAGAAGTTTATAAAGATCCCAAAGTTGTACAAGTATTATTTACTGGATGTTGGGATTGCGATATTTTATTGGAATTTCAAAGTGATGTTTTAATTCATTTTAGCATTGATGAAAATAATAGTTACGAAATAATGGATTCTAATATATTGTTTGATGATGGATATATTTATTGGGTTGATGATGATATAGAAAATATTAAAGAAATAAATGATAATTATACTTATTTTAGAGGCCGTTTTCTTAAATGGAAAAGTATTACCAAAAAATAAAAAAAATTAAGAAAGTGGGAATAGAAATGAAAATACTCCAGATATTAAAGTTATTACAGGCGTTAGAAGAAGTGATAAATCAGTCTTATTAGAACAATTTAGTGATTTTCCTATGAATAATGATAAAAATGCAAATATTATTAATATTGATCTTCAAGATTTAGATAACGAATATTTGTTAGATTATCATAGTTTACATAAATATGTTAATGTAAAACAGCTATCAATATTTGATTTATAATTTTAAAAAAATAAAATATAAATAAAGGAGAAAAGAATGCAATATTATAAAATAAAAATATCGCTTAAAAATTATGAAAATCGGTTAAATAGAACTATATTATTTAAAACTACTAATGTTATAGATTGTTTAGCACACACGATATTATCAATTTTTAACACTTCTGCAAGTCATCTATATATGTTTGAAGATGATGTTAATAAATATGAATGTAGTTTAAGCATTAAGGAGGCATAAACTTTCAATCTTTCTGATATGGGATTAGATACTTGTGTTCTGATAGAAAATCTAATAATGAAAGATAATAAATTTATAATGTTATACGATTATGGAGCACGTTATGAATTCGTTATTGAAATATTAGATACATTATTTTTAAATAGACAAAGTAAAATTCCTGAAGTAATAGATGGCGTTGGTTATGGTATCGTTGAAGACGATAAAGCGGGTCTTGAAGATTACTTAGATGGTAAGTTTATTGATCATCCGTTATTATTTATTAAAAATCGTAGATTTATGGAAGTAGATTTTAATAGTTTTGATTTAGTAAAATGTAATAGAAAGCAAAAAAGAGAATATGCCCTAATTCAGGCTATGTATTTCGCAATTACTAAAAAAAGCCTAGAAAGTTTAAAGTAGGTACAATTTCTAGGCTTTTTTATGTTTTAGATATAGAATATCAAAAATAAGTGTGTACTTCATAATTTATTATTTTCTCCAAAAAGTTGTAAAAAATACAATTATCTGGAGAAAATAATATGCAAGAATATTAATTTATTTTAAAAGATATGATAAAATATAACTATGTGGAGGAAAATATTATGATAATATCTAGCCAACAATTAAAAGAAATTTATTGTAATTTGGCCGATCCAAAAGGAAAAATTGCAAGAGATATAAAAAAAGGAAAAATATTTCCTTTAGTAAAAGGAATATATGAAACAGATCCTAATGTTTTTCCACCTTATCTTGCACAATTTATTTATGGCCCATCATATATATCATTTGATTATGGATTGTATTATTATGGTATGATTCCTGAGGCTATATATAATACAATTACATGTGCTACTTACAATAAAAGAAAAATAAAAACATATACCAATAAATTTGGTACTTTCATATATCGTGATGTGCCAAAAGCTGTTTATAGTTTGGGTGTTATGGTAATTAATAATGATAGTTATTCTTATCAAATTGCATCACCTGAAAAGGCTCTTTGTGATAAATTATACACTATTTCACCTGTCAAAACTTTGAATGATTTAAAAAGGTTACTATTTGAAGATTTAAGAATAGATGAAGATAAATTTAATGAATTAAATAAACAAGATATATTAGACCTTGCACCACTATATCGGTCAACTAATTTAAATTTATTAGCAAAATTAGTTAAAGGAGAAAACTAAAATGCAAAAAGTATTAAGTAAAATGATATCAAAGTATCAAATTAATAATATTGAAGATAAGAAAAATGCTGTCAAAGAAATTGTACAAGAAATTGTTCTTTGTGGTTTATCTCGTGGTGGTTTTTTTAAAGAGGCTGCTTTTTATGGTGGAACAGCATTAAGAATATTTTATGGCTTAGATCGATTTAGTGAAGATTTGGATTTTTCCTTAATAACACAAAATGCAAATTTTGATTTGACTAAATATTTTGTATATATTGAAAATGAAACAAAGTCACTAGGCCTTGATTTTACTGTGCATGAAAAAGTTAAATATCCAAAGTCAAATATAAAGTCAGCCTTTTTAAAAGGAAATACAAAAGAGCATATTTTAACTTTTTATGAAAATAGTGATGATGCTAAATTTATAAAAAAAGATGAATTCATAAAAATTAAATTTGAAGTTGATATTAATCCACCAATAGGTGCTACATATGAAACTAAATTTGGATTATTACCGTCACCTTATCAAGTGCGATTGTATGATCTTCCATCATTATTTGCGGGAAAAATTCATGCTTGTTTATGTAGAAATTGGCAACATAGAACTAAGGGCCGTGATTTTTATGATTATGTCTTTTTCTTATCGATTGACGCAAAAGTTAATTTAGAAAATTTAAAGGCAAAATTAGTTCAATCTAAATTTATTAATGAAGATTATGATTTAACTATTGATAATTTAAAAACATTACTTAATCAAAGATTTGATAATTTAAATATTAATCAAGCTAAAGAAGATATTTTGCCATTTATTAAAGATAAATCAAAACTTGATTTATGGAGTAAAGAATTTTTTAAGGAAATTACTAAAAATCTTAAAGCCATTTAAATAATAATTATTGTGAGCTTTTGTTTCACTATTTTTAGACGACTTATTTTTATAAGTTATGATGACTTATTTATAGTGTAATAACTAAAAAAGATAAAAATGTACCTTTTTATCTTTATAAAGATATAATTTGTAAATTAACTAAAAATGTATATTATTTTGTTTTATTTGAAAAAAGAGATTTGTTAATTTGTAAATGATGTGAGACCAAAAAATTAAAATAAGAATTAAGCTATGTTATACTTATAATTACCATTTT
>CANROL010000107.1 GCA_947632255.1 uncultured Bacilli bacterium | reverse complement strand
TCGATAATGGAGATAAAGATTTTTTAGAAGCTTATCATAAATATTTAGCTGAAAGTTTTAAAAATAAACCTTATAATGTCCTTTTTGACCAATATTTTGAATCAATAAGATATCGAAAAGCTCTATTAAGCTTACTAGATAACACTTTAACTCCAGATGAAAGTGTAGGTTTTCTACAAGCTTTAATTGAAAAAAAAGATTATGATACTATTAAAGAATATGCTTCTAATTTCCATGATTTATTCATAGATGAACCAACTAGAAATCGTTAAAATCATATAATATTAATGAATTTCATATAATTTATTTGACATTAATTAAAAAATGTGTATAATTATTAATGCAAGTACATGGCAGTGTTATATTATATTTATAATGTGTTTATTACCAATTATCTGGATTAAAAGTATTTAGGACTGCCCTAAAGAAATTACTTAAATAAACTCCCTATAAATATATATAACTTCCTTTGTATTTAGAATATAGAAAGGAGACTTATATGGCAAGATATACAGGACCAGCTTATAAAAAATCACGTCGTCTAAATTTCTCTACTTTAGAAAATGGTAAAGATTTAGCCCGTCGTCCTTATGCCCCAGGAGCTCATGGCAATGATCGTCGTAAAAAATTAAGCGAATATGGAATCCAATTACAAGAAAAACAAAAATTAAGAACATTATATGGTCTTAATGAAAAACAATTCCATCGTTTATTTGAAAAAGCTTCTAAAACTAAAGGTGTAACTGGTGAAAATATGCTTAATTTACTTGAATCTCGTTTAGATAATTTAGTTTATCGAATGGGTTTAGCTAACACTAGACGTGGTGCTAGACAAGTTGTTAACCATGGTCATATCACTGTAAATGGTAAAAAAGTTGATATTCCATCATACTCATGTAAACCAGGTGATGTAATCGCTGTTAAAGAAACTTCTCTAGATCATCCCGCTATAAAAGCATCATTAGAAAATAAACATAACTTAGTAAATTTTGTAACTTTTGATCAAAACAAAATGTCTGGAACTTATGTTAGATATCCAGAAAGAAGCGAACTTAACCAAGAAATTAACGAAGCATTAATCGTTGAATTCTACAATCGTTAAAAAACTTAGGCAACTAAGTTTTTTTAATTAAAAAAAGCTATTACGCTTCTTTTATCATTTTAACAACAGTCATTTCTTTAGTATTTATATTATTTAAAACATCATTAATATCTTCCATCTTTATACTTTCATATATCTCTTTCACATTAGGAATAATATCATGATAATTAATTAAATAATTTTGAATTAAATTATTAACATCTTCAACATCATCATAATTAGTTACTAAATTAGCAATTGAACTATTTAATTTTCTTTTTAAATCTTCATCTTTTACTTCTAAATTATTTAATTTATCTATTACTTGTTTTATTGCTTCATCAATATATTTACTCTCTAAAGTAATATCAATTATTACATATTGATTTCCTATTGTTCTAGAAGCATTTAAATAAGTTATTAACCCCTTTTGTAATAATTCTTTTTTTAAATCTGAAGTATCATCAAAATTAATATTTAATATAACCGCTAAAATAATATTTAATTTAACATCTTCCATATTAAATACTTTCTTAGGTATTTTAAGCCCTATTTTAGCTTTTTCTACTTCTACTTTAGATTTAATTATACTTTCTTTTTTAGAAACACTTTTTATTTCTTTAGGATATATCACATCAGGATTTACATAAGGTTTTATTTCTTTTTTACCTAAATTATCATTTACTACTTTTTCTATTTCATAAGCATTAACATTTCCACTTACAACTAAAAACATATTTTGAGGATGATAAAAAGTATTATAAATAAGTTCTATATTATGTAAATCAATATTTTTTAAATCATTAATAGTTCCTGTAATTAAATTACGATATTTTTCTTTATGATAAATACATTTATTAAATTCAAAAAATAATCGATTATATACATCATCATAGCCCATATTAACTTCCGAAGCTATAATTCCTTTTTCTTTTTTAATAATATCATTAGTAAAATAAGGATTAATAACATAATCAAGTAAAGCATTTAAATTATCATTTATTTTATTAGTACCATAAACTAAATAACTTGTATATTTAAAAGTTGTAAAAGCATTTATTTCACTTCCTAAAGGATCAAATAAATCATTCGCGGTGACATCTTTTTTTACATTAAATTTAATATGTTCCATAAAATGAGCTATCCCATCAGGTACTTTATATTTTTTATTTTTAATCTTAAATTCTGTATCAATTGAACCATATAAAACATTTAAAGATAAATAAAAACTTCTCACATAAGGATTTTCCCATATATATATAGGCATTCCATCTTTACTTATAGTATAATATATAACTTCATCTAAACCCTTTAATTTAATTGTCTTCATCTTTTTCCTCACCTTCTAGTACTAAGGAAATATTAGGTTTTATCTTTTTAGCAACATTCATAATATCTTCTTTTTTAATATCTTTTATTAATTTAATTCTCTCATCAATTAAAGGTAAATCATCTAAGATATTAAAAACATAATTATTCATAATCCCCCCAAGATTATCTAAAGCTAAATTTAAAGAAAAAATAAAACTTTCTTTGGCATTATTTACTTCATCTATACTAAAATTCCCATTTTTCATTTCTCTTAAAGCTTGATTAATTAATTTTTGGGCTTTATTAACATCTGCTTTCTTTAATGAAGTTTCAATTACTAATAAATTATCATACTTTAAATACATACTTTTAATTCCATAACATAAAGAATTCTTTTCTCTTAATAATTGATATAATTTAGAATTTAAACCTCCCCCTAGTAAATAATTATAAAAATAAAAATTAATTATTTTATCTTTTTTATCTAAATTATTTAAACTATATATATTTACTAAACAAGTTTCTAAAAATTTACTTTTTTCTTTAATTTTCTTAACTTTCTTAACAGGATTATCCACATATAAATTAAATTCTTTAGTACTTATAACCGGATATTTAAAATATTTAAATATTAAATTAGCAACCATATCCATATCTATATTCCCGGCAATAAATATATCACACTTACTATTAATTAATTTTTGATAAGCTAAATATAATTTTTTAGGAGTTATTTCTTCTAATTCTTCTAAAGTTCCCAATATTCCATAACTACTAGGTGTATTACCTAAATTACTTAAAGCTTTTTTTAATGCTACTTTATTTAAATCTTCATTAACCCCCAATATTTCATCATGTAATCTATTTTTAACAATATTAAAATTCTTAATATCAAATTCTTCCGCTTTAATAAATGGATTTAAAATCATCTCTAAAGGTAAACTAATTACTTCTTCTAAATATTTTTCATCTTTAACATAACTAGGATTTAAAAAATTTAAAACAAAAGAACAAGTACTAACATAGCCAAATTTATTGGTTACCCCATAAAAAGAAGCTTGATATAATTCTTCTAATTTTTTAACAACTTCTCCTCGATTATGATATTTATTAGAACAATCAGTCATTAAATCAATTAAAAATGTTTTAGTAAGCATATCTTCTTTACAAACTTCATCACGAAATAATATTTCCATATGTACAGTTTTAAAATGATTAGTTTTTACTGTATAAATATTATAAGATGGATATTCATATTTTTTATATTCCATATATTACACCTTCATTTTTAGTATAACACAAACTAAATAATTTATTAATTATATTTTCTTTAATCCTTTATGGTTTTTCATTAATTTCCTTATACCAAAGTTTTTAGCAAAAGCAATAGACACAAAACGATCATCAACATCTATTACTACCCCTTTACCATATATTGTATGAATTACTATATCCCCTTTATTATATTCAACATCTTCATCACTATATAAACTACTTTTATCAATAATTTTATCTTCTTTAATAGTCATATTATTAGTTTCTAAACATTCTTTAGCAATTTCATTTATAAATCTAGAAGGTGGATTACTTGTTGTTTTCCCATATAACATTCTTTTTTTAGCATTAGTTATATATAATCTTTCTTTAG
>CANROL010000106.1 GCA_947632255.1 uncultured Bacilli bacterium | reverse complement strand
TTAAATAATAAATCTTCTTTTAGATCTATTTTATAATCAGTTTGCATATTTTTCTCCTTTCAAGGAGCTATAATATATAATTAAAAAATAAAAAGCAAGCGATTTCGCTTACTTCGACAAAGGTTATCATTTTTCGACATTTCAATAACAAAAAAAAGAGCTTTTGCTCTTTAAAAAGAATCAATATTAACTTTAACTCTTTTAATATTGTTAACATAAGCATGAGCTTGAATAATTGTTCTTAAAGCTTTGGCTATTTTACCATTTTTACCAATTACACTACCCATATCTTCATCTGCTACTAAAATTTCAATTATGGTACCTTCTTCATTGGCATCAAAAGAATTTACTTTAATCATGTCAGGATTTTTAACAATACTTTTAATTAAATAAGTTGTAAAATCTATTATATCCATATTACTTACCTATTTTTTTACTTTCAACATATTTTTTCATAATACCTTCTTTAGATAAAATACTTCTTACCGTATCAGTAGGTATTGCCCCATTATTTAACCATTTTAAAGCAACTTCTTCATTGATTTTTACTTCAGCAGGATTAGTTATAGGATTATAAGTACCAATTAATTCAATAAAACGACCATCTCTTGGGCTTCTAGAATCTGCAGCCACGATACGATAAAATGGTCTTTGTTTGGCACCCATTCTTTTAAGTCTTAATTTAACTGCCATGTTTGTTCCTCCTTTGTTACTTAATATATTAGCACATATTTATAGTGGTGTCAACCAAAATTGGTTAACTATCTAAGTATTCTTCGTTAATATTATCAATTCCTTCATTCATTTCTTCTACGGGAGCATCTTCTATTACTTCGTAATCATCGGGATTATCTTCAACACTTACTTTTATCATGGTATTGCCGACTACTTCAACCCCCAATTCTTTTTCCACGGCGAGAGATACATCACCATTTTTAATAAATACATCCGTGACAGTAGGTTGATTTAAACTTCTTACTATTATTTCTGAAGCATCATTTAGGCTAGCTCCATCTTTAAGGCGAATATTCATTTTATCATTATAAGTAAATCTTTTAGTACTAACTGCAGTTTTAGTATCATTATTATAAGAATACCAAACATTAACATCAAAAGCACCATTTATATCCACGACTCCATGATTATTATGGCCTTCAAATGTATGATTAATGATCCAACAACCTAAGACGGTATTGGGAGTCTCTTCAGGGTGAACAATAAATTTAGAAATACTATTTTTTTTAGCTTTCCCAACCACGGCTTTTGTAACTATCTCTTTATAATTTGCCATTTTCTTCCTCCTCTATTTTAATCTATGCAAATCGAGGATAAAAGTACACTTTTTTATAGTCTATTTAACTATTTTTTGCTATAATAGAGATAGGTGATAGAATAATGGATTGTATTTTTTGTAAAATAATTAAGAAAGAAATTCCTAGTAAAATACTCTATGAAGATGATTTAGTTTTAGCAATGCTAGATATAAATCCCATGAATAATGGACATACTTTAATAATACCTAAAAAACATTATACGGATATTATGGAAGCCGATGATATATTAGATTATATGTTTAAGATTGCTAAAGATTTAACCCCAATTTTAATGGATAAATTAGAAGTTAAAGCTCTAACCTATTTAATTAATTATGGGGATAGTCAACAAGTAAAGCATTTACATTTACATTTAATTCCCGATTATTTAAATGAAAATAAACATCTTAAAGATATTGATGAAGTATATAATTTATTAAAAAGCTAATTAAAGCTTTTTTATTTGGAATCTTCTTCTTGGGTATTATTTAGAGCATTTTGAAATTTAGGCCAGATACCAATTTTATTAGGGGTATGTTCGGGTAATTGATAAATATCATGACCTGGGTAATCATTTCCTTCAACAATAACAGGACCATTGATGCTAAAACAAACATCCCAACCAACGTAACGCACATGTTTTTCTACTACGGCGGCTTTTTTAACTAAAGCTAAAGCTTCATCCCATTGGGGAAATTTAAAACCTTTAATTAAAGTATTAGTTTCTGGGTGTCTTTCATATAAATTTTTAGCTTTATCAATGGCTTTATCTATTACTTCACCCGTTTTTTCATCAACCGGCGCCACCATTCCCCTATCCGAAAATAAGCACATATTACATGAGGAATATCAAAATCATCTAAAATAGTAACAATACGACAAGTATTAATGGCATTAGGATAAATTTTGTTTACTTCAGGACATTGAATTAATAATTCTTCTAAAATAAAATTAGAATTAGCATCAGTAAGATGGGCATATACTTCTTCAATATCTTGATCTTTTAAAGATATTTTTTCAATCCCTTTACCACATGCTCCTTCAATAGGCTTAGCCATAAAAATAGGATGCTTTAACATAAAATTAATTAAATCTTCTTTAGAAGTTCCTCTTACTTTTATAAAATCTCTTTTAATAAAATCTTGAAATAATTTATTAAAAGCTAATTTACTATTAAAAATATAAGTATATTCTGGATTATTATATTTTTTAATTAATTCATTATTACGACCACGAGTAATATAAGTATCTCTTTGTTCAGGAGTTAAATTATACATTTCAAATAAATCATAATCCATATAACCAGCACCATATTTTAAAGCACAAGAACGCATATCCCGAAATATAGCCATTCTTTTCATTCCAGTTTTTTGATGAATATTATTTATTTTTTTAAACATAGTTTTATAATCCATTTTAAAAATTCTTTTAATAATATATTTAATATTAGTCATTATTATCACACTCTAAAATTATTATAACAAAAAAAATAGGTTTAATAAAGAGTTTAATAAATAAAAACAGAAAAGTTAAGTTTTTCTGTTTAATTATTATCTTTTAAAATTTCTAAGGCTTTATGCATTTTCATATCATATTTAATGACTTCTTCAGTGCCATAAGCTTTTAATAATTCATCTTCTGTTATACCATAGTTATCAGCCATTTCTTTAGTTTTAGCTTTAACTTCAGCATCAGTAAAATCAATTTTTTCAGCTTCGGCAATACCTTCTAGAAGATAACGATATTTAATTCTTTTAATAGCTTCTGGTTCCATATTTTCATGTAGTTTTTCATGAGTCATACCAGTTATACGGGCATAATCTTCTAATTTAATACCTTGCATTTTTAATTGATCTTCAAATTGATGGATCATACGATGAACTTCATCATCAATTATTTCTTCATTTATTTCAACTTTTAAATTATCACTAGCTTTAGCTAAACATTCTTCAACAAATTCATCATCGATTTGCGCATTTTTACGCTCTAAGATAGATTTTTCAACTTCTTTAGAAAATTCTTCAGCAGTTTTAATATTATCATAACCTAAATCTTGATAAAAATCACTATTTAATTCAGGAATTTGTCTAGTTTTAATTTCTTTAATAGTTACTTTAAATAAAACATCTTTGTTTTTTAATTCCGCGACATAATCGGCTGGGAATTTTAAATTTAATTCTTTTTGGTCATTTACTTTTAAACCAATTAAACCTTCTTCAAAACCTGGTATGAATGAATTACTGCCTATTTCTAAAGGATAGTTTTCACCTTTACCACCTTCTAGAGGTGCACCATCTACAAAGCCTTCAAAATCAATAACTGCCGTATCACCTTTTTCAACTGTGCCGTTTTCTTTAGGAATAATCTCGGCCATTTGTTCTTGAAGTTTTTTAGTTTCTTCTTCAATTTCTTCTTTAGTAACAGTAGCTTTTGCTTTTTTTAAACCTAAATTTTTATATTTTCCTAATGTTACTTCTGGTTTACCTATAAAAGTAAATTTGTAGGTTACGCCAGTTTTATCAATTTTAGTAATATCCATAAGAGGCTGAATGACAGGTGTAATATCTGCTTCTTTAAAGGCATCACCATAAACTTCATCGGCAACATAATTAATTGCTTCAGGATATAATGTTTCAATTCCTAATTTTTTAATAAAAATATCATATGGGGCAGTACCTTTACGAAAGCCTTCAATATTAGCATCTTTATTTTTTCCTTTATAAGCTTTCTTTAAAGCTTCA
>CANROL010000105.1 GCA_947632255.1 uncultured Bacilli bacterium | reverse complement strand
TGCCAGTGTAGGAGGTATTGAACTTTATAAATTAAATACTGGTAAAATGGAACATAATGATTGGAAACGTTATAATGAAGCCATGAGTAAACTTGCTAATACTAATATTTATATTGAAGATAATGCTAGTATTACCGCACCTGAGATTAAAGCTAAATGCCGAAGACTTGCCAGTAGTAAAGAAGGTCTTGGTTTAGTAGTAATTGATTACTTACAGTTAGTAACTACGGGTTCATCACGTGTTGAGTCTAGACAAGTTGAAGTATCCGAAATATCTCGAAGCTTAAAAACAATGGCTTTAGAACTTGATGTCCCAGTTATTGCTCTTGCCCAACTTTCTCGTAGTGTTGATAAAAGAGAAAATAAAGAACCAGCTTTAGTTGATTTAAGAGAGTCTGGTTCTTTAGAACAAGATGCTGATTTAGTTTTATTTTTAAATCGGAAAGATTATTATGAAGCTAAAAGTGAAAAGAAAGAAACTATTGTACCAATAGATGTTATTATTGCTAAACATCGTAAGGGGGCAACAGGTTTATATCGCTTATTATTTGAACTTAATATGAGTAATTTTAAAAATTATTTAAACCCTGAGAATGTAAAAGAGGTGCCTTATGAGTAAAAAAAATATAGTTAGTTTTATATTAGTAGTATTTATGGGATTAATATTATTAACAACTTTTTTAGATAAAAAAGATAATAATAAAGCTCATACTTATTATGAAGTATATTTAAATGAAGAAAAATTAGGGATAATAGATGATGAAGCAGAATTATATGATTTAATTAATCAAAATCAAATTGCTATTAAATATCAATATAATGTTTTAAATGTTTATCCCCCAACTAATTTAAAAATAGTTAAGACTAATACATATAGTAATATTGTAGATAATGTAGAAGATATTTATAAAGAAATAGAAGAAAAAGATAATTTTGCTATAAAAGGATATATAATTAAAATAAAAAATAAAGATGATGAAAGTAAATCTTATACTATTAACGTTTTAGATAAAGAAGTATTTTATAATGCAGCGAAAAGATTTGTTAAAGCATTTTTAGATGAAGATGAATATGATAAATATATTAATAATAATCAAGATGAAATAATTGATACAGGACGGATTATTGAAAATATGGAATTTAAAGAACAAATTACAATTGAAGAAGGATATATTGATGTTGGGGATAAAATATATACTGATGAATTAGAATTAAGTCAATTTTTATTATTTGGAAGTAATCCGGATACAAAAACATATACGATAAAATTAGGAGATACAATTGAATCAGTATCAGATGCTAATAAACTTAATACTGAAGAATTTTTAGTTGCTAATACTTCTTATAAATCAGCGAATACTTTACTTAGAGTAGGTGATCAAGTAAATGTTACTTTAATTGAACCCCAGTTAACATTTATATATGATTTATATGAAGTTTATGATCAAGTAGTAGTATTCCAAAAAGAAACAAAAAGAGATAGTTCCAAAAATGTTGGTTTTAATCAAATTACTACTCCAGGTCGAAATGGTTTAAATAGAATTAAAGAAAGTTATACGGTTACAAATGGGGAACGTCCTCAAGAGTCTAATCCTGAAATAACGGTATTAAGAGAAGTTCAAAATCAAGTAACTTTAGTGGGAACTAGACAACCAGCTGGTTATTATATACCAGAAAATCCAGTAGTTATAGATGGTGATTGGGGCTGGCCTACTAATCAAGGTTATGTTATTACCAGTGGTTATGTATGGCGTTGGGGGAAACAACATCAAGGTATAGATATATCTGGCGCTGGTAATGAAAATTCACCTATTTATGCTGTTGCCGATGGCACAGTAATCTCAGTATTTAATGGTTGCCCAACCCGAGGCAAAGGTTATGGAGACCCTTGTGGTGGAGGAATGGGTAATTCAGTAGTTATACAACACGCGAATGGTTATTATACAAGATATGCTCATTTAACGCAAAATGTTTTAGTTAAAGTAGGACAAACTGTTAGTCGGGGACAAAGAATTGGAGGAATGGGAAACTCTGGTTCTTCAACAGGATTCCATTTACATTTTGCTGTTGCTCAAGGTAGCCCAACTAATTACTTTGATCCAATGAAATTATATGGAGGTTAATAATGCAAGTTTGTGTTTTAGCCAGTGGTTCAGGGGGAAATTCTACTTATATTGCTACTGATAAACATAAAATTTTAGTCGATATAGGGAAGAATCGCAAATATATTGTCGAAAAATTAGCAGAGATTAATGTAGATGCCAGTGATATTGATTATATTTTTATAAGTCATTTACATGATGATCATATTTCAGCTTTAAAAACTTTTATTAAAAAATATCATCCCACAATTGTTATATCGCAACCAATGTTTCAGGAATTAAATGATATTCATGATTACGAACATATTTTAATTTATGAAGATGAAGTTATATTAGATGACTTAAAAGTAACTTGCATACATTCCAGTCATGATGCAACTGATTCTAGAAATTTTATTTTTGAATGTGGAAATCATTCTGTTGTCTATGTTACGGATACTGGTTATGTAAGAGAAAAGAATTTTAAATATTTAACTAATAAAGAAATATATTTATTTGAAAGTAATCATGATATTGAAAGATTACAACACGGACCATATCCGGATTGGCTTAAAAAACGAGTTTTATCTGACTATGGTCATTTAAGTAATAATGCTTGTAGTGTTTATCTAACTAAATTAATTGGTAGTAATACTAAAGGTATTTATTTAATGCATTTATCAGAAGTTAATAATACTCCAGATTTAGCTCTAAGGGAAATAAAAACAATTTTTCAAAAATATAATTTAGAATTTGATAATATTAAATGTTGTAAACCGAATGAAATAAGTGATGTGATAAATTTATGATTAAAATAATATGTTTAGGAAAATTAAAAGAGAAATATTTAATTGATTTAACAGATGATTATTTAAAAAGAATTAGTAAATATCATAAAATAGAATTAATTGAATTAAAAGATGAAGAAGATTTAACAAAAGAAGCTCAAAATATTTTAAAATATATTAGTAATAAAGAATATGTTATTACTTTAGAAATTGAAGGTAAAAGGCTAAATAGTTTAGAGTTTGCCAAAATAATAAATGATACTTTTAATAATTATAGTACTATTACTTTTATAATTGGTTCATCAAATGGTTTAGATGATAGTATTAAAAAGATAAGTAATTTAAGTTTATCATTTTCTCATTTAACATTTCCTCATGGTTTATTTAGGGGAGTTTTATTAGAACAAATATACCGAGCTTTTAAAATAAATAATCATGAAGCATATCATAAATAGAAAGAGGTAATTATGATAGGAAATGACTGGGATCAAAAATTACAAATAATATGGCAAAGTGAAGGATTTAAAAAGTTTTATAAGATAGTCGAAAATGAATATAATACTAAAACTATTTATCCTCCTAAAGACCATATTTTTGAAGCTTTAAAATTAACTAGTTTTAAAGATACAAGAGTAGTAATCGTGGGACAAGATCCATATCATGGTGAAGGGGAAGCCCATGGGCTATCTTTTTCAGTGCAAAAAGGAGTTAAAGTACCACCATCTCTGCAAAATATTTATAAAGAATTAAATGATGATTTAGGGATACCTCCAAGAAATGATGGGGATTTAACATCTTGGGCTAAAAATGGGGTTTTACTTTTAAATGCCGTTTTAACTGTTGTTAAGGATACACCGGCATCCCATCGTAATTTAGGTTGGGAACGTCTAACCGATTATATTATTAGACTTTTAAATGAAAAAGAAGAACCAGTAGTTTTTATTCTATGGGGAAATTTTGCCAAAGAAAAAGCAAAACTAATTACTAATCCCAAACACTTAATTATTACTAGTCCGCATCCTAGTCCATTTTCAGCAAGATATGGTTTTTTTGGTTCTAAACCTTTTAGTAGAACAAATAATTTTTTAAAACAAAATGGTTTAAAAGAAATAGACTGGCATTAGTTTATTTTTTTTAATATAATAGGAAAGTCATACCAGCAATAATAACGCATATATTATACGAACATGAGTATGCGCTGATATTATGACATG
>CANROL010000104.1 GCA_947632255.1 uncultured Bacilli bacterium | reverse complement strand
TTCATATATCAAACCTCCATTCAATAAAAAACTTAACTATGCTTTTTTATCTAGACACAGTTAAGTGAAAAAGGTCTGATTAATTCCATCATCTTTTAATTGCTTTAATTTAAAAATAAATGTATAATTATGGTGGTGATGCAATTTGCCTAAATTATTTAGTTTATTATTATGTTTAATCGTTGGTTTAATGTTTTTATTAAGTAGTATAATTGTTAATAAAGTTAATAATAAAGATAAATTAAATAAAATAAGTATTGGAATATCATTTATAGTTATGTTAGGTTTAATAATATTTGATTTAATTCCTGATTTATTAGAAATGGATTTTAAACATCAATATTTAATCATAATTATATTTAGTATATTAGGTTTAATGATTTTAAAAATACTTGATTTATTTATTCCTGATCATCATCATAAACATAAAGTAAATGAAAAAAATAAATTAGAACATAATCATCATTTAGAACATATTAGTAAAATAACTTTATTTAGTTTAATCTTACATAATATAATTGAAGGTTCTTTAATATATAGTATGGGTATAAAAGATATTAAATCTGGTATTTTAATTGTTATAAGTGTTTTATTACATAATATACCTTTAGGAATAAATATCTTTAATTCTATTAAAATTAAAGAAAATAAATTATTAGTATTAAGTTTAGTATTATCTAGTTTTATGGGAGGATTAATATTATTCTTTGTAGGAAATATTAGTAATATCTTACTTAGTATTGTTACTTCTTTAACTTTAGGAATGTTATTATATATTGTTATATTTGAATTATTTAAAGAAATTATTAATTATTATAAAGATAAAGATATATATATAGGTATAAGTGTTGGTTTTATAATAGTTTTAATTGCGAGGATTATATAGGAGGTCATAATGAAAAAAGTTTTAGTTACAGGTGCCGCGGGAGTTGTTGGTTTAAATGTTTTAAAATATTTACTTAGTGAAGGTAAATATGAAATAACGGCTTTAGATTCAAGATTATATTATTCATTTAGCAAGTGTTATGCCACCTTTCGCGGACATAAAAAAAGATTTAGGGGAAATGGTAGAATATAATGGAACCTTAAATATAGTAAAAGCTATAAATTATTATAATCCTAAATGCTTTTTGTTGTATGCTTCTAGTACAACTCTTTATGGCAATGTTTTAGAAGCTAGTGTTAAAAGTAAACTTCAAGTTACAGAATTAGATTATTATAGTTCAACTAAAAAGAAATGTGAAGAATTAATTAAAGATAAATTAAAAAATTATACCATTATTAGATTGCCATTTATTTTATGTAATCCTAAAAGTGGGGCTTTTATGTATAATGTTAAGTTAAATACAATGTTAGAAGCGATAAGTGATAATGATGCCGGTTTCTTATTTGTTAGAGCTTTAGATAAAATAGATAAATTAAATAAAAAGATTTTTAATGCCGGTGGTGGTTCTTCTTGTCAAAGTACTTATCGGGAAATTCTTGCGAATGTTTTAAGTATTTATGGTTTAAGTTTTAACTTTGTTTTAATTAGAACTTTTATGGATAAGAATTTTTATTCTCATATTTATACTGATAGTGATACTTTAAATGAATTATTAGATTATGAAAGTGATTCTTTGTATTCTTATTATATGCGTCTTAAAAGAAAGATTAAAAATAAAAGAATTATACCTCGATTACTCGCTAAACCTTTAGTATTTTTCTTAAAGAGGAAAAAATGATTGGCCTTGCTTTAGAAGGTGGGGGAATAAGAGGTTCTTATGAAGCCGGGGTTTATGAGGCTTTAATTAAATGTCATGTTAAAATAGATGGGGTATGTGGTACTTCTATTGGAGCTTTAAATGGAGCGATGATTGCTTCTGGGAAAGGTCATGATTTAGTTAATATTTGGCGTAATACCGAATTTGGGAGAGTCTTTGGTTTTTCCGATAATTTTATTAAAGCTTTAAATAGTAAAGAATTTAATTGGGATACTTTAAAAGGAACTATTGAAGGAATAACAGACTTTTTTAAAAATAAAGGTCTTAATTTAGATGGTATTAAAAAAATTGTTGATGATAATATTGATGTTAAAGCTTTATTAAATAGTCCTATTGATTATGGTTTATGTACAGTTAGAATGAAAGATTTTAAACCCATGTATTTATTTAAAGAAGAAATGAAGCCAGATAAAATTAAAGATTATATTTTAGCTAGTTCTTTTTTACCTATATTTAAAAGAGAAAAATTAATTGATAATAACTATTATTTAGATGGGGGTTTTTATGATTTAGGCCCTGTTAATATGTTACTTAAAAAAGGTTATAAAAAAATATATTTAGTTAAAATTCATGGTATTGGTTTTCATAAGCCTTATGATAGTAAGGCTAATGTTGTGATTATTGAACCTAAAAGAAGTTTAGGTAGAGTAATTGAAGTTAATCCTAAAAGAATTGATGAAAATATTAAAATGGGTTATTATGATACGATTAAAATATTAAAAAAATTAGATGGTTTAAATTATTGTTTTAAAAGAAGAAGTGAAGCTTATTATAAATTTATTAATCGTTTTATAGATGATGATTTATATAAAAGAGTAGCAATGTTTTTTAATACAGACAATTATAAAGATACGACAATAAAAGCTTTAGAACATATTATGGAATCTTTACATATCGATTATTATCAAGTATATAATCCAATGAAAATAATAAAATATATTAAAAATAATTATGAAAAAGATTTCTTTATTTATAAATATCTTATTAATTTAAAGTATTTTTGGTAGATAAATATAGAAATAAGTGTTATAATTTTAAAAGTTTAAATTTTAAGGAGGAATTATTTTATGGGACGAGCTTATGAAGTAAGAAAAGCAAGTATTCAAAAAACAGGAGCTATGAAAGCTAAGTTATATTCAACTTACGCTAAAGAAATATATTTGGCTGCGAAAAAGGGAGTACCAGAAGTTGAATCAAATATCTTTTTAAAAAGAATGGTTGATAAAGCGAGAAAAGAACAAGTACCAAGTGATATTATAAATAGAGCAATAGAAAAAGCTAAAGGGGTAGGTGGTGAAGACTATCATGAAGTTATTTATGAAGGATTTGGGCCTGGGGCTTCTACTTTAATTATTAAAACTTTAACAGATAATGTTAATCGTACAGTGGGGATGGTTCGAGCAGCTTTTAATAAAGTAAATAAAAGTTTAGGGGTTAATAATTCAGTTTCTTATAATTATGATTATTTAGCTTTAATTTCTTTTAAAACTAATAAAGAGGAAGAAATATTTGAAAAATTATTAGATAATGGAATAGAACCTCTTGATTTTGAAAAAGAAGATGATGAATTAGTTATTAGTTTAGAACCTAATAATATTAATAAAGCTAAAGATGTTATTGAAGAAGTTATGCCTAATATTGAATATGATTTAGATGAAGTAGGAATGTATCCTAAAAATAAAGTAGAATTAAGTAATGAAGATTTAGAAATATTTGATAGATTATATAATTCTTTAGAAGAAATAGAAGATGTTACTGAAATATATCATAATGTTTTAAATAGATAAAGTTTGGTTATTAGTCCAAGCTTTATTTTTTTTAATTCATATTATATATTGTGATTTAAATGATTAATTTTTTTAAAAACTTAATTAATTTAATAAAGGAAAAAGATCCGGCAATACATAGGAATATTGAAGTTATATTATATCCTTTTTTTAAAGTATATATTTATTATAAAATAGCTCATTTTTTATATAAGCATAAATGTTATTTTTTAGCTCGTTATTTAAGTGAAAGAGCTAAAATTAGAACTGGGATTGAAATTCATCCGGGAGCTAAAATTGGTAAAAACTTTTTTATTGATCATGGAACAGGTGTTGTTATTGGGGAAACTACTATCATTAAAGATAATGTAATGTTATATCATGGCGTTACTTTAGGGGGGATTGATGCAAATCCGGTTAAAAGACATCCCACGATTGAAGATAATGTTACTATTGGTGCCGGTGCTATCATTCTTGGCAATATTACAATTGGCAAAAACTCTTATATTGGTGCTGGAGCAATTGTTTTAAAAGATGTTCCCGAAAATAGTACAATTACTGGTAT
>CANROL010000103.1 GCA_947632255.1 uncultured Bacilli bacterium | reverse complement strand
GTTCTTGATTATTTAATTTATGATGGGCATTAATACCTGCGATTAAACCTTGAGCGGCAGCTTCTTCATAACCACTGGTGCCATTTATTTGACCGGCAGTAAATAAATTAGTAATTACTTTATTTTCTAAAGAAGGTTTTAGTTGTAAAGGATCTATGGCATCATATTCGATAGCATAAGCATATTTAGTTATTATGGCATGTTCTAATCCTTTTAGAGAATGCACCATTTGTTCTTGGATATCTGTAGGCATAGATGTTGAAAAACCTTGTAAGTACCATTCATCATAAGATAGGCTTTCAGGCTCTAAAAATAATTGATGACGTTCTTTATCTGCGAAACGAACTATTTTATCTTCAATAGATGGGCAATAACGAGGGCCTATACCGGTTACATACCCTCCATACATGGCTGATTTATTTAAATTAGCTTTAATAATATTATGAGTATTTTCGTTAGTATATAGTAAATAACAGCATTGTTGATTATTTAAATCATATAAAGGTTTAGTATCAAATGAAAAAGTATGATACATGTTATCACCATATTCAGGTTCCATTACATTAAAATCAATAGAATCTTTTTTTATACGAGGTGGTGTACCAGTTTTTAATCTTTGAATAGTAAGACCATATTTTTTTAAATTATCACTTAATTTATTACTTCTTTTTTCACCGTGAGGACCACCGGGTGTATTTTTATCCCCGATTAGGATATTGCCTTTTAAATAAGTACCCGTCGTTAAAATAACAGTTTTAGCATCTATTTTAGAACCATCTTCTAAGATTACACCTTTAACCGTATTATTTTCAATTATTAAATCTTCGATTAAAGCTTCTTTGATTTCTAAATTAGGTGTATTTTGTAATATTTCTAACATTATTTTAGGGTATTTTACTTTATCAGCTTGGGCTCTTAAGCTTCTTACGGCAGGGCCTTTGCCATTGTTTAACATTTTAATTTGAAAATGAGATTTATCAGCGACTATACCCATGATACCACCTAGAGCATCAATTTCCCTAACAATAATGCCTTTTGCGGTGCCCCCAATAGAGGGATTACATGGCATATCGGCTATATTTTTTATATTCATGGTTATTAATAATGTTTTTAAGCCGAGGATGGCTCCAATATGAGAGGCTTCACATCCAGCATGGCCACCCCCGACCACGATTAAATCATACATAATGTTTCTTCCTTTCTAAAAATAAATTTTTATTTAATAAAATGTTTTTAAGTAGTAAAATGTTTCACTACTACTGAAAGATTTTTCACAATTTAGTAAAATGTTTCAGTAGCTATTTTCCTAAACAGAATTTAGAAAATAAAACATCTAATAATTCGTCTTGATAAGCTTCACCGGTTATTTCACCTAATAGATCCCATGCTCGTTTAATATCAATAGCTAACATATCTACGGGAATATTTTTAGTTACATTATCTAAGGCATTATCAATACTTTTTAATGCTTCTTTAATTAAATTAATAATTCTAGCACTTGATACTATTTCTAAATTACTATTAGAAATGGCTTCTAAATTAAATAATTCAATTATTTTGTTTGTTAAAGCTTTAATACCATCTAATGATAAAGTATTGCCACAGACCATATTTGGTTCATCAACATTTATTTTAGATGGTAAATCATTTTTATTAATAAATGTAATATGAGTTTTGTCTTTAATTTTAGTCATTAAGTCTAAATCTTCAGGAGTTAATTCTTCATTATTATTTAAAACATGAATTATTAAATCAGCTTCATTTAATGTTGCAAGAGATTTATCAACACCTATTTTTTCAATAGTATCTTGGGTTTCATGAATACCTGCCGTGTCTAAAAATTTAAAGCGAATACCTTTTAGTTCAATTTCCCCTTCAATTATATCTCTTGTAGTACCAGCGATGTCTGTAACTATAGCTTTATCTTCTTTTAAAAGTGTGTTTAATAAACTACTTTTACCAACATTGGGTTTACCGACAATAGCAACTTTAATACCATTTTCAATTAATTTACCTACTTGGGCTTCATCAAGTAAATTATTTAATTCTTCTTTTATTTCGTTTAAACGAGGCGGGATATTATCTAGGGTGATTAATAATTCATCTTCATATTCAGGATAATCAATATTTACTTCAATATTAGCTAAGAGGGTTGATATTATGTCACGTATTTTATTTATTTTATTGGATACTTTACCACTTATTTGATTTAAGGCTAATTTCCGCTCTAAATCAGTTTTGGAATTAATTAAATTTTGAACAGCTTCTGATTCGGCTAAATCAAGACGGCCATTTAAAAAAGCACGTTTTGTAAATTCACCGGGTTCGGCAAGACGGATGCCAGTTGTTAATAAGACTTCTAGAACTTTTTTAGTAGGAGCTATACCACCATGGGTATTTATTTCGACAATATCTTCGGTAGTATAAGTTTTAGGTGACCGCATTACAGTTACTAAAACTTCGTCAATTATTTCTTTATCTTTGACAATATGTCCATAGTGGATAGTATGACTTGGGACTTTTAATAAATTATGACCATCAAAAAGAGGTGCTACTTTGGATATAGCATCGGCTCCACTTACACGTATTATAGATATTGCCCCAATACCTTGAGCTGTTGAAATAGCACAAATAGTATCATCCATAAAAAGTCCCTTCCTTTTGAAGCGACTTTATTATAGCATTATTTTCATATTTTGACAATTAGTAACAATTTAATCTGTTGTAAAGGGATTAGAGGCTATACCATTACCTTTGGTTAAAGCTCCAGCGGTTATGTTTATGACAGGTCTAAGAGCAGCACTACCACCTGTCAGATAGGCTAAATGACCATTATCATAAACTCCAAAGTTTATTATTGAATAGCCATTAAAACTGTATGGTGATATAGACCAAGAAATAATACTATTATATAAGTAATAACCAAAATTGGGATTAGCTCCTACGCCTCCAGCTGTAGTTATTTCATCGGCAGTTATTAAGCCAATTGGGTATGTTAAAGTTTTTGTTCCTTCTTTGGCTTCTTTTATTGTATATAAATCATGCTCTTTATCTTCACATAAATAACTTGGCGTTGCCGGATTTTCTTGAGTAATAGTTGATTCATTAAAACGATTTCGTTTGCTTGGTGAGTATATAGTCGGTTCTTGATTAACACCTGTACCAGAATAAACTGTTCTATCACCACAGAAGCCGGTATTTTTATCTATGTATCCTGCTTCATATTCTTCTATTAAATTTTCTTTAAACCAATTCTCTAATACTGTTTTAGCGTTGCTATCTTTTTCATTGCCATTTCTCTGTCCTAACGTATATTGATATCCAACGTATTCTGCTTTATCCCATGAATTATTAAAAGCATAATATTCACCATTATTAATCGCAGTACCAAGTCCAGTTTGGGCTGGTGCATTTCCATTTGTTGATGTTCCAGCATAAATCATTCGAATTGAACCATTTCCATTTATGCGAATGATACGCCACCAGATATCTGCTCCTGTTTTATCTTGACCAAATTTTACATAATTATTTTCGACTGTTCCCCTAAAAAAATAACTAGTTCCATCATCATCTACCACTTCATATATCCCATTTTCTTGATAAGAGCATCCAGATGAGCAAACGTTTGATACTCCATAAGGAACACATGTTTCGTTACAAGATGTCCCATCAAAATGAGCTGTTTCACCATTAGATACTAACTTTAATTTACTTAATGTATTAAATGATCTCGTTCCAAAATATAATATACACTTAGTATTCTTTTCTAAATCTTTGATTACATGTTCACCATCATTATTAGTATATACTTTCCCTGTTATTTTTTCTTTGGGATTAGTTTTATAACAATAACTTTTTTCTTCATCTATATAATACCCTTTACTGGGCATAACTTCTACTTCTTTATAACATGTATCACTACTTGGATCTAAACATTCTTCCTTTTGCTCATACATCGCCATCATTTTAAAATCATAGGGGGTATAATTTATTACTCCATCTACTATTGTTACATGATCGGTTGATGTGAATTCCGCATGACTTACAAATATAGTTATTACTAGTATTAGACTAGTTATTATTAAAGTTGGTATTAATAGTTTCTTTTTATCGAAAGATTTTAATGTTACAAATTTCATATATTAA
>CANROL010000102.1 GCA_947632255.1 uncultured Bacilli bacterium | reverse complement strand
AAAGATCGGGGCGATCGTGATTTAACTCTAAGACCAGAAGGAACAGCCGGAGTTGTAAGAAGTTTTATTGAAAATAAAATGTATGGTGATGTAAGTCAACCAATTAAGTTATATTATACAGGAACTATGTATCGTTATGAAAGACCTCAAGCCGGAAGATATCGGGAATTATCGCAATTTGGGGTGGAAGTTTTAGGTAGTTCATCGCCAATTCAAGATGCCGAAGTAATATCTTTTGCTTATCGGACATTAGAAGAAATGGGTATTACGAATATTGTAGTTAAAATTAATTCTTTAGGCGATGAAGAATCACGGGCTAATTATCGTGAGGCTTTAGTTAAATACTTAGAACCACATATAGATAAGTTATGTAGTGACTGTCAGAATCGTTATAAAACTAATCCTTTAAGAATATTAGATTGTAAAGTGGATTGTGATAATGAAATACTTAAAAATATTCCTAAATTAAGTGATTATTTAAACGAAGAAAGTGCTAAGAAATTTAAAAAAGTTTTAGAATATTTAACTTATTTAGATATTGATTATGAAGTAGATACTAATTTAGTTAGAGGCTTAGATTATTATACTGATACCGTATTTGAAATTGTTGCCGATTATCCTTTTTTAGGTAGTGCGAGTACTATTGCCGCGGGAGGTAGATATGATAAATTAGTTGAAGAGTTAGATGGTCCTCATACACCTTGTGTTGGTTTTGCCTGTGGCATTGATCGTTTAATCTTAGTCTTAAAAGAATTAAATAAAGAAGAAATAAAAGATAAAATAGATGTTTATATCATGGCTATAAATGAAGAAGAAAAAATCACGGCTTTAAGACTTTTACAAGATTTAAGATGGAGCGAAGTTAAATGTGATATGGATACAATGGATCGTAGTCTAAAAGCTCAATTTAAACAAGCTGATCGTTTAAATGCTAGTTTACTTATTATTTTAAATAGTGAAGATTTACAAAAAGGTTTAATTACGGTTAAAGATAATTTAACTCATGAAGAAACTAAAGTAGATGAAGCTGAAATAATTGATTATATTATTAGTAATATATAGGAGGAAGTTATGGAAAATATATATCGAACACATTACTGTGGAGAATTAAGAAAAACTGATGTAGGAAAAACTGTGAGAGTCGCAGGTTGGATTAATTCTATTCGTAATTTAGGTAGTTTAGTTTTTGTGACCTTAAGAGATGAAACAGGTTTAGTTCAAATAATCACAGAAGATACTAATGCTTTTAAAGATGTTACCAAAGAATCGACGGCAACAATTACCGGAAAAGTAAGAATGCGAAGTGATATTAATGCTTCTATGCCTACGGGAGAAATAGAAATAGTTTTAGATAAAATGGAAATATTAGGCAAGTGTTTAAATGTTTTACCATTTGAAGTTAATCGTAGTAAAGAAGCTAGTGAAGAAGCTCGTCTTAAATATCGCTATCTTGATCTTAGAAACCCTGTAGTTCATGATAAGATTAAAATGCGTATTGAAGTAATTGATTTTTTAAGAAAGACGATGAAAGAATTAGGTTTTAGTGAAATAGCAACCCCTATTATTACGGCTTCATCACCTGAAGGAGCACGCGATTTTGTTATCCCATCAAGAAATTACAAAGGTAAATTTTATGCTTTACCTCAAGCACCTCAAATATATAAGCAATTACTAATGGTATCTGGTTTTAATCGTTATTTTCAAATAGCTCCATGTTTTCGGGATGAAGACTGTCGGGCTGATCGTACATTAGAGTTTTATCAATTAGATATGGAAATGAGTTTTGCTACAGAAGAAGACATATATGCAGTTGGTGAAAAAGTATTTTATGATACATTTACCAAGTTTTCTAATAAAGAAGTATCAGCTTATCCTTTTAGAAGAATAAGTTATAAAGAAGCGATGGCTAAATATGGTTCTGATAAACCTGATTTACGTAATCCTTTAATTATAAATGATGTAAGTAATATTTTTGTTAATAGTGAGTTTAATGGCTTTAAAAATAAATATGTTAAAGCCATTAAAGCCAGTAATGTTTCTAAACCTAATTCTTGGTATAAGAAATTAGAAGAATTTATGAAAGAAAAAGGAGCTTTAGGTTTAGCTTATTTAAAATTAGAAGATGAAGAATTTAAAGGATCTATTGCTAAATTTTTAAGTGAAGAAGAAAAAAATAATTTAAAAAATACTTTAGAAATAGTTAATAATGATGTTATATTTTTTATCGCCGATGTTAAAGATCCTGCTAAACTTGCTGGGATATTAAGAAATAAACTAGGGGAAGAATTAGAACTTATTAATAAAAATAAATATGAATTTTGTATTATAAATGATTTTCCAATGTATGAATATAACAAAGAAGAAAATAAATGGGATTTTGGCCATAATCCATTTAGTATGCCTAAAGGTGGTTTAAAAGCTTTAGAAAGTGAAAATATTGAAGATATCGTGGCATATCAATATGATTTTGTTTGCAATGGTTGTGAAATGGCTAGTGGGGCGGTTAGAAATCATGATATCGAAGTTATGCGTAAAGCTTTTGCTATCGCCGGTTATGATGAAGAAGTAATTAAAAACAAATTTAGAAGTTTATATACGGCCTTCCAATATGGAGCACCACCTCATGCGGGTATGGCTCCAGGAATTGACCGGATTATTATGCTTTTAACTGATGAAGAAAATTTAAGAGAAGTTCAAGTTTTCCCACCTAATGTATCCGGGATTGATTTACTTATGGGTAGTCCTAATGAATTAGATGCTAAACAATTAGAAGAATTACATCTTAAAATAAAAGATTAAGGAGAGATAAAAATGGATTTAAGAGATTTATTTAAAAATATTAGTGCTTATGAAAATAAAGAAGTAACTGTAGAGGGTTGGATTAGAAATCATCGCGATCAAAAAACTTTTGGTTTTATTGATTTTTCGGATGGTACGCATCAAGATCATTTACAAATAGTTTATAGTGATACTTTAGCAAATTTTAAAGATATTCAAAAACTTTTAGTAGGTTGCGCTATTAGAGCAACTGGGGTAATTGTTAAATCAAATGGCAATCAAGCCTATGAAATGCAAGCTAAAAGTATTACTTTACTTGGGAATTGTCCGGAAGACTTTCCAATTCAACCTAAAAGACATACTAAAGAATTTTTAAGAGAAGTAGCTTATTTAAGACCTAGAACTAATTTATTTCAAGCTGTATTTAGAGTAAGAAGTATTGCCGCTTATGCTATACATAAATATTTTCAAGAAAGAGGTTATGTTTATTTTCATGCTCCTTTAATTACCGCGAGTGACTGTGAAGGGGCCGGGGAAATGTTTCAAGTAACAACTCTTCCTTTAGATAAATTAAATGGCAAAGTAGATTATTCCAAAGACTTTTTTGGAAGAATGGCTAACCTTACTGTAAGTGGCCAATTAGAAGCCGAAACTTTTGCTTTAGCTTATAAAAAAACTTATACTTTTGGTCCAACTTTTAGAGCCGAAAATTCAAACACAAAAACACATGCAAACGAATTTTGGATGATTGAACCCGAAATAGCTTTTTGTGATTTAGATGGTGATATGGATATCATGGAAGATATGTTAAAATATGTTATTAAATATGTTTTAGATAATTGTCCATCCGAAATTAATTTCTTTGATAATTATGTGGAAAAAGGTTTAAAAAATAAATTAGAAACTTTAATTACAAGTAAGTTTACAAGAATTGATCATGAAGAAGTTATTAAAATATTAAAAGAAGCTGATGTTAAATGGGAGTTTACGCCGGAATATGGGGAAGATATTCAAAAAGAACATGAAAAATATATTACCGAATATTTTAATGGTCCTGTATTTATTAAAAATTGGCCTAAAGATATAAAAGCTTTCTATATGAAACAAAACCCTGATGGCAAAACAGTTGCCGCGGTTGATTTAGAAGTACCAGGAGCCGGAGAACTTATGGGTGGATCCCAAAGAGAAGAAGATTATCAAAAATTAGTTAACCGGATGGATGAACTTAAAATGGATAAATCCAGTCTTGATTGGTATTTAAATCTCCGGAGATATGGGGGCTGTGTTCATTCTGGCTTTGGAATGGGCTTTGAGCGGTTACTAATTTATATTACGGGTGTTGATAATATAAGAGATGTTATACCATATCCAAGAACCCCAGGCAATTGTGATTATTAAGGAGTTTATTATGGCAAAGTTTACCAAAGAAATGGTTGATGATTATGCTTCTAAATTACTTATTGGTTTAACTCCAGAAG
>CANROL010000101.1 GCA_947632255.1 uncultured Bacilli bacterium | reverse complement strand
CATAATATCAGCGCATACTCATGTTCGTATAATATATGCGTTATTATTGCTGGTATGACTTTCCTATTATATAAAAAAAATTAAAAATATAAATTTGACATAGTTTAAATTTTTTGCTATTCTTAAGGTACGAGACACATCTTAAAGGGGGTCTTGGTGCTTGCCATCTTTTTAATGAATATTAAGGAGGTGGTCTTAATGAGAATCAAAGATTTAACGATTTTTCTTCTTATTTTGATAATATTCCTTTTAATTATGCGTAATAATTAAAAAATTAAAAATAGCACCACAAACTTTCATTTAAGTAAGTGGTGCTTTTGACATAAAATTTTATGGCAAGCACTATGAAGTGTCTCGCTAATTTAAGTATATTATATTTTTTTATAAATGTAAACCTTATTTTTGTAATTTAAAATCCATTTCATAATTATTATTAATCTTTTTAATTTTAAATATAGCCCCATTAACAATAGTAAAAGCATTAATATTATGTCCAAAATTACCATTCATAATTATAGGAATATTTAATTCTTGTAATTCATTATTTAATACTTGTTCTAAACTTAAACCTGTATAACTTATTTCTTCAATTTTACTAAATAAAATAGCTTTACAATATTTAAAATAACCCATATTTTTAAATTGCCACATAGTTCTTGATATATCTTCAACACTAAACTGAGAAATATCAAAATACCAAATTATTCCATCATTCCTATATTTTTTAGCAAACTTTTTAAAAGCATCAAATTTGGTTCCAATTATATCTTTTAATGATTCTAAACAACCTCCAATAATACGACCTTCAATTAAATCAAAATCTTTTAAACATTTCCAATTATAAGAATATTGCTTATTTAATTTATTTTCTAAAGCTAAAATAGCATTATCAGTTATTATATTTTTATTGGTATAACCAGTTACATTAAAATTATAAATAGTTGCTACGTCATAATTAGTAGTTAAATAATATAATAAAATAGTTATATCAGAATGTCCTTGTATCCATTTAATATTATAAAGATAATTTTTAAATTTAAGTTTAGGCATTATTTCATTAATAAAATCCCCACCACTTACTGCAATTAAAGCTTTACTATCATCACTAAAACTATTATTTAATTCTAAAATTCTATTTTCTTTACTAGTACTTACTCCATAATTACTAAATCTTGTATAATTATCTTCGATAACTTTAAATCCATATTTATTTAAATTATTTATAGCTTTATCTAATTTTATTAATTTACTTTCTTTAATACCATTAGATGGTGAAATTATTTTAATTATATCCCCTTTATTTATACTTGAAGGATAAATCATTTTAATACCTTCTTTCTCATATTTTATTTCCCAAATTCTTTTATTTTTCTTCTAGCCTTAGTAGTAATAGCTTTATCTAACCATTCTTCTCTAGGTCCAAAAGACATAACATCTGTAATAATTCTTACTCTATCTTTATTTTGTAAAACATAATCAGGTTTTACTATGGTATCATTTACTATTGCATAAACCATAGTATTTCCCAAATCAGTATGAATTTTATAAGCAAAATCTATTGTCGTAGCCCCTTTTGGCAATTCAATAATATCCCCTTTAGGAGTATAAACATATATTTTATCTGTAAATAATTCTGATTTTACTTGTCTAACAAATTCTTGATTATCCCCAAAAACTTTATTAATTTCTAATAAAGATTTAAAAAACTGATATTTATTTTTTAAATTTTCTTGCATTACATTTCGCGCGTTACCTTTATTAATATCCCAATAAGCTGATAATCCATAAGTATCTATTTTATCCATATCCAAAGTTCTAATTTGCATTTGTACTAATCTATCATTAGGTCCAAATACAGTTGTATGTAAACTTTGATACATATTAGTTTTAGGATTACTTATATAATCTTTAAATCGATAATTGATGGGATGATATTTTTGATGAACTAATCCTAATATTCGATAACAATCTAATAATTCTAAAGTCATTATTTTAATAGCCAGTAAATCATGGATATCACTTATTTTATGTCCTTGCTCTAATTTTTTATATATACCATATATATTTTTTGTTCTAATTCTAACCTCATAAGGAATATTTTCTTTATTAAGTATATCTTTAATCATAATAAGCATTTCATTTAAACAATTTTTACTTTCTTCTTCTATTTTTAATTTAATTTCTTTAATCTTTTGATATTTAAGAGGATATAAATATTTTAAGCTTAAATCTTCTAATTCACTTTTTAAACTATAAGCCCCAATACAATAAGCTAATGGTACAAATATATCCATTGTTTCCATCGCATTTTCTTTTTGTTTAAATTCAGTTTTAAACATTAAAGTCCGCATATTATGTAAACGATCCGCTAGTTTTATAATAATTATTCTTACATCATTAGTAATACTTGTTATTATTTTTCTTGTATTAGCCATATTTTGATCTGTTTTACTTGAAAAATTAAGACGACTTATTTTAGTTACTCCATCAACCAAATTCGCAACTTCTTTATTAAATTCTTGGGCAATTTCTTCTTTAGTTGTATCTGTATCTTCTAAAGTATCATGTAAAAGCCCCGCGCATATTGTATCAGTATCTGCATGCATATCAGCTAGTATCATAGCCACATTTAAAGGATGTGTAATATATTCTTCCCCACTTTGTCTTACTTGTCCTTTATGTAATTCTTGCGCATAAGAATATGCTTTTTTAATTTTAGCTATTTCCTCCAAACTATAATCATTTAAAAGTTTTAATAAATCATTAAAAGTCATCTAAATACCTCTTTCCATCAAAAAAAGTGCCATATAAAATTAGCACTTTTTAAAACTTGTATTATTTTTTTTAAATATATTAAACATTAATTTATTCATAATGCACCTCTAAAAAAATAATAATTTAAGAAAATTCTAATATAAAACTTTTTAAAAATCAAGTACTTTTATATGTTTTATGTTAAAATATTTATGGTGATAATTATGTTAGATAAATCAATTTTTGAGATATGTGAATTATTAGAAACTAAAGATTCTATTAGTTATAAAGAATTCAATGAATTATATTTAAGATTTTATTCTTCTCTAATAGGTACTTTAAAATCTCATAAATATCAGGATAAAAAAGAAACTTTAAGTTTAGCTTATATTTTAATTAATATTAATGTTTTAACTCAAAAGAAAAAAGAAGAAAATGATATTAATTTTAAAAAAGATGATATTATTAAAGCAATAAATAACCTCCAAAATAATTCCAAAAGAAGATAAATATCGTCAAAAAATATACTTTAAATAAATATTTAGGTATGCTATACTTATAATGGTGATGATATGAAATTAGAAAATAAAATAGCTCTTATAACTGGTGGAGCCATGGGGATTGGTTATGGTATTGTCCTTACTTATTTAAAATATGGTGCTAAAGTTATTATTTTAGATAATGCTAGTGAAATTAATGAAGTAATAACTAAATTAAACGAATCTTATCCGGGAATGATTAATGGTTTTAAAGTTGATATTCGCAATAAAGAATTATTAAATGCAATATTTACGCAAGTCCAAAATACCTATGGTCATTTAGATATTATTGTTAATAATGCTGGTGTCTGTAAATTAGAAGAATTTAGTGATATGAGTGATGAAATAAGAGATTTCCATTTTGATATTAATATCAATGGTACTTGGAATATTACTAAGATATTTTTACCTTTATTAAAACTTGGCAATAACCCTGCAATTGTTAATTTATCTAGTGTTACCGGTCCTATGGTTGCCGATCCAGGTGAAGTTGCCTATGCCACTAGTAAAGGTGCTGTTTTAGGTTTTACTAAATCTCTTGCCGCGGAACTTGCTCCAAATATTCGGGTTAATGCTATAATGCCTGGATATGTAGATACCCCTATGGTTCATAAAATGGCTGAGATTAGTAATCCAGAAAATCCATTACAAGTAATTGAAGGTATTAGAAATGCTATTCCTCTAAAAAGATTAGCTAAACCTGAAGAAGTTGGTGAACTTGCAGCTTTTCTAGGTAGCAATGAAGCTAGTTACTTAACGGGAATTGGTATTGTTATAGATGGCGGTTCTACCCTACCAGAAACTAATTCAATGGGTGTTTAAGAAAGTTAAAAGCTTTCTTTTTTTAATAATAAATCATATTTTTGTTTGACATACGTATATTTTTATATTATAATAAAATTACAAAATAAAGGAGGCAAGAAAAATGAATGAATTAGTAATTAAAAATGAAGAAGATATTAAAAATATGATTTACGAAATAAGAG
>CANROL010000100.1 GCA_947632255.1 uncultured Bacilli bacterium | reverse complement strand
AAAGTTCTATCGTTACCGTATCACCTGGTAAGATACGAATCATGTTTACTCGCATTTTACCAGAAACGTAGGCTTTTACAGTAAAACCATTTTGTAGTTCAACTAAGTAATCACTGCCTTTTAAGACTTCAATTACTTTGCCTTCTACTTCAATTTTTTCTTCTTTTGATTTTTCATTAATATTATTTTTATTTTTATTCTTCGCCATCACATTTTTCTCCCGTTAAAATTTTATAACCTTCTTTGGTTACGACAACAGTATGCTCAAAATGAGCACTTGGTAATTCATCATCGGTAGATATTGTCCAATCATCATCATGCATATAAACATATCTTTCCCCTAAATTGAGCATTGGCTCAACAGCAATTACCATACCTGCTTTAAGAGTAATACCAGTGCCTTTTTTGCCATAGTTTGGTACATCTGGATCTTCATGAATATTCGTTCCAACCCCATGACCAACAAGTTCTTCTACAACACTTAAACCATGTTTATGTGCATAAGACTCAATGGCCTCTGATATATCTCCTATTTTAGCACCTTCTTTAATTTTACTCAAGCCCTCATATAGAGCTTTTTCAGTATTAACTACTAAATTTTTTACTTCTTCTTTGACATTTCCCATAATATAGGTTCGTGCCGCATCACTATGATAGCCATGCAACTCTACTCCTACATCAATTGATACTATATCCCCATCTTTAATTATGCGATTTCCCGGTATACCATGTACTACTTCATCATTAATTGATACACATATACTCGCTGGATATCCTTCATAATTTAAAAATGAAGGTTTAGCATTATGAGCGATAATAAAATTATAAGCTATTTTATCTAATTCTTTTGTTTTCATTCCCACTTTTAAATGTTTCTTAATTTCTTCATGGGTAAGATAATTAAGAATTCCTGCTTCACGCATTAATTTTATTTCTCGCTCACTCTTAATACTTATCATATTTATCACCATTAACAATCTTTAAAACATCTTTAATAACATCATTTATATCTTGATTAGCATTTACTTCTTTAAGTAAATTCATATCTTTATAATAAGAAATTACTTCCCTTGTTTCTTCTAAATATATATTAAATCTCTTTTTAAAAGTTTCTTCAGTATCATCAATTCTTTTTTCTAACTTACTATGACATTCATCACATATATTATCTACTTTAGGTTTTAAATTATCAAAATAGATATTATAAGTTTTTTTACAATTAGGACAGATTATTCTTCCTAAAGCTCTCTTTTTAGCAACATCATAATCTAGATTTAAAAATATTACAACTATATTATTTAATTCTAATTTATTAAGTAATTTAGCTTGATTAATATTTCTTGGATAACCATCTAAAATAAATAATTGATTATTATTTAATGTTTCCAACTTTTGTTTTAAAACTTGAAAAGTTTTATCATCATCAACTAAAGAACCTTGAGCAATTATTTCTTTTATTTCTTCACCTAAAGAAGTACCACTTTTAATAATTTCTCGAAATAAATCCCCGGTACTTATATGTTCATACCCCAAATGTTTACTTAAATATTCACTAATAGTTCCTTTGCCCGCGGCTAAAGGAGCGATAAAAATGATATTAGGCATTATCTAAACCTCTTCTTACGAGCACTATAACTTCGTGCAGTTAAACTACTTTCAATTTGTTTGTATGTTTCTATAGCAACTCCCACAACAATTAAAATACCTGTTCCTCCAATAGTAACACTACTAGGCAAATTAGTAAATAATGATAATAACACTGGTAAAGCTGCAAGTATTACTAAGAATACGGACCCAACCATAGTTAATCTTGATAAAGATTTACTAATATATTTTGATGTTTCTTCACCAGGTCTAACTCCCGGAATATATCCTCCATTATTATTTAAGTTTTTACTCATTTCATCTGGATTCATACTTAAGAAAGTATAGAAATATCCAAATACAAAGATTAATACTATATATAATAATAAACCAGTTGGTGAAGTATAATTAATATAATTATGAACAAAATTTTTAGCAGCTTCACTCTTGGTTAAGCCTACGATTACTTCTGGTACACTTGTTAAAACTGATGCAAATATTACTGGCATAACCCCAGCACTATTTATTTTAATAGGCAAGAATGATTGTTGAGCACCATAGGCACTACTTGTTCTATTAGAATATTGAATTGGAATTCTTCTTTCAGCAAGTTGAATCCAAATAATACCTACAATTATTAAAATATAACAAATTATAAATAAAACAAATAATGTAATACCTAAACCAGTTTCAAAGGAACCTCTAATAAAAGCATTAAATGCTCCTGTAAAGATACTAGGCATACTCATTAATATACCGGCCATGATTAGTAGTGATTGACCATTTCCAATTCCCTTTTGAGTTATTTGATCACCCATCCAAAGTAGGAAGGCTGTCCCAGCAGTCATAACTAAACTAATTTTTAAAACAGTCATAACTTCTGTATTTTTTAAGATAAAAATACAAAATGCATAAGATTGTAAAAAGGCAATTATAATACCTAAATATCTAGTTATTTTATTTATTTTTTGTCTTCCTACATATCCTTGTTCTTTTAAATCTTTAAAGTATGGAATAATATCCATTTGTAAGATTTGAGTTATGATACTGGCCGTAATATAAGGACTAACACCTAATCCAAATATAGAAAAGCTTCTAAGTCCATTACCACTCATAAGGTTAAACATTTCTAAAAAACCTAATTCACTTGTTATATATGTTGCCCATGGAACAGTAATTCCCGTTCCTAAAGCAAAGAATCCTAAACAAAATAATGTAAAATAAATTCTTTTTCTTAAATCTTTATTTGATTTACTAAATATTTTGGCAATTCCTTTAAACATCTAAATCACCTCAGCTTTACCGCCAGCACTCTCTATTTTAGTTACGGCGCTAGATGAAAAGCGATGAGCTTTAACTGTTAATTTCTTTGTAAGTTCCCCACCGGCTAGAACTTTAACTCCTTCTAATTCTTTTTTAATAATTCTTTTTTCTTTTAATACTTCTGGAGTAACAACATCTCCATCTTTGAAGTATTTATCCAAATCACTTAAATTTATAGTAGCAAATCTAGTTGTAAAACGAGCATTATTAAAACCTCTTTTTGGAATTCTTCGATAGATTGGTGATTGACCACCTTGGAACCAAGGACTAATACTTGCTCCACTTCTTGATTTTTGACCATTTTCCCCACGTGTAGATGTTTTACCCATCCCACTTCCAGGTCCACGACCTACTCTTTTACGCGCCTTTGTTTCATTAGACGCAGGTAATGATTGTAACTTCATCTTATAATTCCTCAACTTTCTTACCACGTAAAGCTGCTACTTTAGCTGGACTTTTTTGCGATTTTAATGCTTCAAGAGTTGCTTTAGCAACATTTATTTTCGTATTTGAACCAAGGGATTTTGAGATTACATCTTTAACCCCAGCAAGTTCTAGAACTGCTCTAGCAGCACCACCAGCGATAACACCAGTACCTTCTACAGCTGGTTTAATCATAACAACTGCTCTACCAACTTTTGCAGTAGCTTCATGAGGTATTGTTCTATTATCAATTAAAGCAACTTTTGTTACGTTTTTGTTTGCTGCTTGTAAAGCTTTTTTAATTGCTTCTGGTACTTCATTAGCCTTACCATTTCCAATACCTACTAAACCTTTACGATTTCCTACGACTACTGTTGCTGAAAATCTAAAGTGTCTACCACCTTTGGTAACCTTTGTTACTCTACCAATAGATATAACTTTTTCTTCTAATAAATTTTTCTTAGCTTCGACATTTTTCTTTGGCATTACTTAATCCTCCCACTCTAGAATTCTAAACCATTTTCGCGAGCAGCTTCCGCTAAAGCTTCAACACGACCATGATATAAATATCCACCTCTATCAAAAACTACTGTTTTTATTTTAGCAGCTTTACACTTTTTAGCAATATCAGCTCCAACTAATTTAGCAGCTTCTATATTACCACCATTTTTAATTTTTAATTCTAAACTTGATGAGCTAACTAAGGTCTTTTTAGTTGTATCATCAATAACTTGGACATAAATTCCTTTATTAGAACGAAAAACATTTAATCTTGGAACTTCTTTAGTTCCACTTACTTTTTCTCTAACTCTAGCATGACGTCTTTGTCTTGCTACTGATTTAGCTTCTTTCTTAATCATTTCAATTCAACCTTTCTAACCTTATTTAGCAGCCTTTTTACCTTCTTTACGACGTACATATTCGCCTTTGTAACGAATACCTTTGCCTTTAT
>CANROL010000099.1 GCA_947632255.1 uncultured Bacilli bacterium | reverse complement strand
CTCTCAATACTAAAGTAAGTACTATAAAAAGTAATATTATTGCTTTAGGAAATGAAAATACAGTCGAAATTAAAGCTAATAATTCTCTTTTAAATGATGATGCCTTAATTGGCACTGGTGCAACTCTAACAATTAAAAATAGTAATGAAGAACAAACATATCAAATAGTTATTCTTGGTGATACATCCGGTGATGGCAATATAAATGCTCTTGATTTATTACAAGTTCAAAAAAGTATCTTAGGAACATATACCTTAAATGGTGCTAATAAACTCGCTGGTGATACATCCGGTGATGGCAATATAAATGCCCTCGATTTATTACAAGTTCAAAAACATATTTTAGGAACATATCAAATTAGTTAAAGAAAGGAAGTATAGTTATGTTCAAAAAAATTCAATTATTTATTTTTACAATAATTACATTTTTAAGTCTTAGCCTAAATTCTAATGCAGCCTCAGGTAATATTAATGTTTCATCATCTTCTACCGCCGTGGTTGGTAGTCGCGTAACAGTTACAGTTACTTTATCTAGTAGTACTGCCATAGGAAGTTGGGAAATGAATTTAAATTATGATAAAACTTATTTACAATTAGTTAGCTCAACTGCTGAAGCTGGAGGAACCAAAATGGCCAATTCCTCAAGTGGTACTAAAAGTAAAAGCTATACTTTTACTTTTAAAACTTTAAAAAAAGGTACAACCAGAGTATCTGTTAGTAATTATTTAGTCTATGCTTATGATGATTTGAGTGAAATGAGTATTAATAATTCTAACAAAAACATTAATATTATAACTCAACAAGAACTAGAAGATAGTTATAGTAAAGATAATAATTTAAAAAGTCTTACTGTAGAAGGTTATGAATTAGATAAAGCCTTTGATAAAAACAGTTTAGAATATATTGTTAATGTGCCAACTGGTACCACTAGTGTTAAAGTAAACGCTTCAGTAAATGATAAAACTGCTTCTTTAAATGGCACTGGTGAAATTGCTGTAACGGAAGGCTCCAATACTATTCCTATTGTCGTTACAGCCCAAAATGGTAGTACTAAAACCTATACTTTAATTATTAATGTCGAAGATTTAAACCCTATTAATATTAATATCAATAATGTCAATTTTGTTGTTGTAAAAAATGTTACTTTACTAAATCCCCCTGAAGCCTTTACACCCACTACTATTAAAATAAATGATTTTGATATTCCAGCATTTCAAAATACTGCTGCCGATATTACTTTAGTAGGCCTAAAAGATGAATCAGGAAATATTTCTTTATATCAATATAGTAATAATGAATATTTAAAATATAATCAATTAAATACTAAAGAATATTTATTAATCCCTACTAATGTCGAAACTAAATTAGATTTAATTCCTAGTAAAATTGAAATAGATGGTTATACTTATGATGCTTATAAATATACTAATGATAGTAAACTTTATGTTATAAGTGCTAAAAGCCTTGAAGATGGCTCTACATCTTTATATACTTATGATCCCACTAATCAAGCTTTAATTAAATATGATGATAGTTATATTTTAGAAACAAATAACTTAATTAATAATTATACATATTTAATTTATGTTTTAATTGGTACATCTGCTTTCTTAATTTTTATAATTTTTATATTAATTCATAACTTACGTAAAAAACAGAAAAAAATAAATAAATTTGTCGAAAAACAAGAAGCTAAAATAGAAGCAACTCGTAAACTTAATGATGTTGTCGCGGAAGTTCAAAAAATAACTGGGGAAACTAAAAATAATAATTCATCTAATAATAAAAAAGCCAAAAATAAACCAGAAGTAAAAGTTGAAGAAGTAACTATTCCTGATAATAATAAAAATAAAAATGATAATAAAACAGATAATAAGAAAAAAGAAGAACCTAAAACTCCAGATAACAACCCAACTGAAGAAGTATATAATTTATTTGAAGATGATAAAAAATCTAAAAAGAAGAAAAAATAACTAAAAAATCTTCTTTTTTTTGATATAATTAAAAAGGAGGTAACATATGGAACTACAAGAATTAAAAGGCATAGGCCCAGTTATGTTAAATGCACTTCATTCTTTAAATATATATAATATCGAAGATTTATTAACTTATTATCCTTATCGTTATGATATATTTGAACCATTTAATTTAAATAATGATTATGATGGAGGAAGAATTGCTATAAATGCTCAAATAGCTAGTGAACCTACTACTGCTTTTATTCGCAAAAATTTTAATAAACTTCAATTTAAAGCCTATCACTCTAACTTATTAATAACAACTGTTATCTATAATCGTGCCTTCTTAAAAAGACATTTAACAGTTGGCAAAATGATAACTTTAGTAGGTAAATATGATTATAAAAAAAATACTTTTACTTGTGATGATATTAAGTTAAATCCTCTAACTAAAAAAGAAATAATACCCGTCTATCATACTAATAAAAATATTAAAATAACTGAATTACATAAAATAATTAATAATGCTTTAAATAGTAATATTACCCTTCCTAATTATGTACCCCTAACAATATGTGAAAAATATAATTTTATTAGTAAAAATGAAGCTTTAAGAATGATACATGAACCTCATAATCCTCAAGAATTAAAAAAAGCTAATTTATTTTTAAAATACGAAGAATTATTTTTATTCTTATTTAAAATAAATTATATGAAAAGAGAAAATAATAATCTATATAAAACTGAAAAAGAATTTAGTGATGTAGATATCAACAAATTTATTGCAACTTTACCTTTTAATTTAACTAGTGCCCAAGAAGATGCTTTAGCTTTAATTTTAGTCGATTTAAAAAGCAATAAAAAAATGAATCGTCTAGTTCTAGGCGACGTTGGAAGTGGTAAAACCATAGTTAGTTTTATTGCTATGTATGCTAATTTTTTAGCCGGGTATCAATCAGTTCTAATGGCCCCAACGGAAGTTTTAGCAAGACAACATTATGAAAGTGCCATTAAATATTTTGAAAATTATAATCTTCATATTGCTTTACTAGTGGGAAGTTTAACTAAAAAAGAAAAAGATCAAATAAAAGCCGACTTACAAAATGGTCAAATAGATATTTTAATTGGTACTCATGCCATAATAGAAGAAAGTGTAAAATTTAATCATCTAGGTTTAACCATCACGGATGAACAACATCGTTTTGGTGTAAAACAACGAGAAATATTAAAAAGTAAAGGTGAAGTTCCTGATGCTTTATACATGAGTGCAACACCCATTCCAAGAAGTTATGCTCTAACTTTATATGGTGATTTAGATGTTTCATTTATTAATGAAAAGCCAAGTGGCAGAAAAGAAATCACAACTAAAATAAAAAAATATAGTGAATTAAAAGAAGTATTAAATCATATCTTAACTGAAATTAAAAATAATCATCAAGCCTATGTTGTAGCAAGTCTAATAGATGATAATGAAGAATTAGATCTAAAAAGTGTTGAAACTTTAAAAGATAAATTTAATTTAGCTTATCAAAATAAAATACCCATCGAAATTTTACATGGTAAATTAAAAGCGAAAGAAAAAGAAGATATTTTAAAAAGATTTCAAAATAATGAAATTAAAATATTAATTTCCACTACTGTTATTGAAGTAGGTGTTGATGTTAAAAATGCGACAACCATGGTTATTTTTGATGCTGATCGTTTTGGCCTTGCTACTCTCCATCAATTAAGAGGTCGTGTTGGTCGTAACTCTTTAGATAGCTATTGTTATTTAATTAGTGATAAAGAAGTAGATCGCTTAAAAGTTTTAGAAAATAGTAATGACGGTTTCTATATTGCTGAAAAAGATTTAGAATTAAGAGGTGAAGGTGATTTATTTGGAATCCGTCAAAGTGGTGTTAAAACATTTAAAATAGCTAACTTAAAAAGTGATTTAAAAATAATGATGCAAGCTAAAGCAGATAGTGAAGAATATTTAAACACCGGAGAATATAAAAATAATATGGCTTATCATCAAATATTACAAGAATTAGATCATTTAAATTAAAAAATTAACGAAAATAAAAAAAAGTAACAAAATATGATTGACAAAAAAATGATTTCATAATATGATTATTATGACATGATAACAACAATCATGTCCGATTCACTTTTACGACTTTATGTGAAAGTGAAGTCAACCAAAACCCCCTGAAGGAGCCGAAAGGCTCCATTTTTGTTGAAATTACAAGGGTTTTTAATAATCAAAATCAGTTTAGGTAATAATTAGGTAATATTTTTCAATAAAAACTTGCTAATAAAAATCAATAGTTTTTTGTAAAAAATTAAAATTTGTTTTAAAAATGAATTTAAAGCATGCTT
>CANROL010000098.1 GCA_947632255.1 uncultured Bacilli bacterium | reverse complement strand
TTTCCTTCTTGAATTAAATCAAGAAATAATAAGCCCCGACCAACATATCTTTTAGCAATACTTACAACTAATCTTAAGTTAGATTCGGCAAGTTTATTTTTAGCATATTCATCACCATTTGCTACCTTTTCGCTTAATTCTAATTCTTCTTCAGGTGAAAGTAAGCTAATACGACCTATTTCTTTTAAATACATTCTTACTGGATCATTAATATTTATATCTTTAGTAATTTCAGCATCATCTAAGATAACTATTGGCTCATCTTTGATATTTGGGGATATTCCTCCTTCTTCTGTTGCTTCTTCATCAGCGATAACTTGAACTTCATTTTCCATTAAAGTATTATAAATTTCATCTAAGGAATCATTATCTATTTCTAAGCCTTTTAAAGCTTCGGCAAGTTGTTCAAAAGTTATATAACCTTCTTTTTTACCTAAAGTTATTAATTCATTAATACGTTCTTCAAGTGGTTTAATTTCTTCAATTTCATTTACAGTTTTATTTTCTTTATTCATTTCCTACACATCCTTTTTTAAATTAATTAATTTTTCTACTAAAGCAATTTTTTTAGCTTCATCTAATTCATTATTAATTTGTTCTTTAATAATTTTTATTTCTTCTTTTTGCATTTCTTTTTGACATACATTTATATAATCAAGAAAATTAGCAATATTTAAATCTTTTATTTTGGGATTACGAATTATATTAATAACATCATCATATATATTATCTTTACCTTCTATATAAGCAATAAATGAGGCAATATTAATTTCATGATATGTTTCATAATAATAGATAATCTCATTACTAATTTGACGATATTTCTTCTTGGTAAAATAACCTAATTCTTTTTGAAAACGTTCAATATAAATACTATCATTTAACATATAATATAAGATACTTTGAGATGCTTGATCATATTTGGATAAATTAATGGGGGGTGGTGCAATACTCTCTTTTTTAGTATTAACATTTTTATTAATTTTATTTAATTCTTTAGTTAAAGTATCTAATGGGAGATGATATGTATCACTTATTTTTTTTAAAGTTATTTCTTTAGTTAAATCATCTAAATTTTTAAGATTATAAGTAACAGAACGAATATAACTTACTAAATCACTAGTATTATTTAAATCTTTATCTTTTTTTAAATAATTTAATTTAAAATCAAGAAATGATATGGGTTTATGGATATTAGTTTTTAAAGCTTCAACACCATATTTTAAGATATATTCATCGGGATCTTTTACATCACTTAGACGAACAACATAAGGATTTAAATTATTTTCTTCTAAAATATTACCATTTTGAAAAGTGGCTATTTCCCCCGCATTATCATTATCAAACATTAATATAATTTTAGAACGAAAATTTTTAATAAGCGTTACTTGTTCTTTAGTAAGGCTAGTACCCATTAGAGCAATAACATTTTTAATACCACTGGCATATAACCTTATAGCATCCATATTACCTTCGACAATAATTATTTCTTTTAGTTTTTTAATTTCATTTTTCGCCCGATGATAATTAAATAGAATTTGACCTTTTTTAAATATATTACTTTCTTTAGAATTTAAATATTTAGCTTGATCAATATTTTCATAAATACGACCAGTAAAACCGATGGGATTACCATCTAAATCATGAATGGGAAAGATAATTCTATTTTGAAATGTATCATAAATATTTGCACCATGGCGAACTATTAAGCCTAAATCTTCTAACATTTTAGAAGAATAATTTTTATTTATTAATAAATTATTTAGTGAATCTTTACTATTTAGGGCAAGGCCTATGGAAAACTCATTAATGATATTTAAATCCATAGAACGTTTTTGTAAATATTCCCTGGCTTTAAGACCTTCTTTAGTATTTAAATTATTTTGATAAAATTTAGTAGCTAAAGACATAATTTCATATTCTGTTTTAAAATTAGTAGTAGTCTTAGTTTTAGTAGAGCCATGATAGGTTAGGCCTATTTTTTCGGCCACTATTCGAACAGCTTCAGGAAAACTTACATTTTCATAATCTTTCACAAAAGTAAAAACATTACCAGCAGCACCACAAGAAAAGCATTTATAAATTTGTTTTTCAGAAGATACACTCATACTGGGTGAATGATCTTCATGAAATGGACATACTCCAAAATAATTTTTACCTTTTTGTGTTAAGGGAATATAACTAGATATAATATCAATAATATTGGCATTTTTAAGGATATTTTCTATTTCATTTTCTGGCAATTAAATCACCCCACTTTTTTAATCCCCCTACTAATATATATTACCCTTACCCCCTCGATTTCCTTTAAAAAAAGTAAATTTTTGACAAAAAACTTACTTTTTTTTACATTTATAAGCTTAATTTTTCAATATTTAGCAAGGAAGCATAATATATAGTTTGGGTATTTTTATTATTTTTAGTACAAGTTATTAAGACTAACTCATTAGTATAATCATGTTTTAAATATAAAGTACCAGTTTTATTTTGATATTCTATTTCTTTTATTTCATAGGTATACAGATTATCATTATAATAAAGAAAGACTTTATGACCAACACTTAATTTATATAAATTTTTAAAATAAGCATTAAGACCATTACCAGAGTGACCAGCGATAATTAAGTTACTAGATGTATCTAAACTATGAGGAAATGTACTTATTTCATGGACAAAAAGATTTTTATTGACATTATTTTCAGAATTATTAAGAGGAAATAATTCTCTTTTTAAATTAATAAAAGGAATTTCTAAGATAGCATAATAATCTTTAGTTTCTTTTTTCTCAGTTATTTTTTCTTCATTTAGATAAACATTAGCAATATCTAAACCTTTATAACCAAGAGGAAGAGTAACCCCTAAGATTACTAAAATTAAACCAATTACTTTAATTATTTTCTTTAGCATAATTACAGATAAATGTTCCAAATAAAAGAATTATATTACTAATAATAAAGGTAATTAAAAATTCTTGACTACTAGTTTTAGGTACAGTAACTTTTCTTCGATTATTAACCGTAATAGTGCTGGTAATACCATCTTTTACTTCCACGATAATATCTTCACTATTTAATTCATAAGTATCATTAGTTAATAATTCTTTTAAATAATAAGTACCTATTTCTAAATCATTTATTTCTATTAGACCTAAATCATTTGTTGTATATTCATTTATTAAGACTTTATCAGCATTATATAAACCAAATACAACATTAGCTAAAGGTTTACTAGTGGTGCTATCTAGTTTTGCAATTTTAATATTACCTTTCATTAATTCATTTAAAATATCTAATTCAATAGTTTCATTATTATTTTTAATAGAAAATTCATAATTATTTATTACTTTATAATGATATGGGGCTTCTATTTCTTCAATTATATAATTACCATAGGGAATATTATTAATAATAAGACTACCATTTATAGTTTCAAAGATAGAAGTATTATCTATAACTAAATAAGCTAAAGTATCTTTATTTTTTATTTTAAATTTAGCTTTAGAAGGGATTATATTTAAGTTTAAATTATCTTTTTTAGTTATTTTTAAATTACCAGTTATTTCATTATTATAAATTTTAAAATTATTAGTAAAAGGAGTATTATCATCAACGATTATATTTATATCTTCACAAAATAAATAACCAACTTCCCCTTTTAATTGTTTTAATATGTATTCCCCATAAGGAAGATTTAAAGTAATTTTTCCTTCATTATCAGTTTTATATTTAGCTATTAGTTTAGGTCCATTTTTCTTGTATAAGCCAAAGACTGCATTAGGTTCTAGATTTAGTGTATCATCACTTTCTTTTAAATATTTAGTATATATAAATTGTTTAGTTATTTGTTTATTATATATAGTAATATTCCTAAAATCTGTTTTTGCATTTATTTTTAAAGTTTCATCAGGAGCAAAATAATAACCAGGAGAGCCTTTTATTTGATGAATAACATAGTTACCATATGGTAAAATTAATTTAAATTGACCATTTTTATCAGTTTTTACTTTGGTAAATACTTCTTTCGTATCTTTGTTGTAAATTATAAATTCAGCATCGGTTTCAATTTGTTTAGTACCATTTAGATTAACTTTCTTTTTAGTAACAATAATGGTTTTTAAGATTTGTTTATTTATTAGGTTTTTTAAATAAATATCTGGAGTTGTATCATCAATGGATATTTCAAAATCTTCAATATTACTAAAACCATAAGAACCTTTAGTTTGAGTTATAATATAAATACCATAAGGTAATTTAAGGGTTGCTTCACCTTTATTATTAGTCTTTATTTTAGAGACTACTTTATTAGTTAATTTATCTATGATATTAAATTCAGCATTAGGTTCATATTTTAATGTT
>CANROL010000097.1 GCA_947632255.1 uncultured Bacilli bacterium | reverse complement strand
TAATACTAAACAAATAAAGTCCATGCTTGAAAATCAAACATAGACTTTATTTAAAAATTTCTCATGCGTTTATCCTGAGAAAATAGTTTGACATAATCATTATTATGTGTTAATATGATTATGCAAGGAAAAAGTGTTTACACTTTTGCATGGGCACTGTCTTAATTGATGGAGCCCTATTTTTCTGCTACAAATTCTTAGTTTTATATAATTTTATATCAACCTTATTCATCCCCCGAATGTGATAGGGGCTCAAGCTACAATTAACTCTAAGAAATAATAATCATATATTAACCATAAATGCATATAATATTAATGATATACTAATTGACATTTTCCTAAAAATATAGTATATTTAAAATGTACTGAAAAGTACGAAAATGTTTCTCGCTTCCGGGTGGCTAGCGAGTAATAAGTAATCCCAGTCGACAATGTTTCTCGCTTCCGGGTGGCTAGCGAGTAATAAATGATCCCGGTCGAAAATGTAGAATAACTTCATCGTAAGATGGAGTTTTCTTTTGTTTTATGATATACTTGCTATGGAGATGATGACAATGAAAATAAAAACAGGTTATTTATATCATATCAAAGATAAATATTTTGATATCGTTAATGATGAAAATTTAATGCAAAATCATGAAAGAGGAAAGAAAAGACCTACTTATTTTACTATTAAAGATAAAAAAATATTATGGTTTATTCCTATTAGTTCTAAAGTTCAAAAATATCAAAAAATAATTAATAAAAAGATAGAAAAATATGGATTTTGTAATACAATATTAATTGAGAAAATTTTTAATGAAAATTCTGTTATATTATTACAAAATGCTTTTCCAACTTTAGAAAAGTACATTGATCATGTACATACAGTAGATGGTAAACCAGCTAGAGTTCCAGAAAAATTAGAAAAAATAATACTTAAGAATTTTCAAAATTTAATGAAACTTCATATTAGAGGAATTAAAGTTTTTTTTGCAGATATAGATAAACTAAAAGAAAAAATGTTAGATGAAATAAAGTAATTAATCAAGAAATTTGAAATATTATCATAAATTAATTTCAGTCTTAATCATTATAGACAAAAATACAAAAATACAAATCCTTGAATTTGAGTTAAATTTTTGATATATTTTATATTGATTAGTACTCAGGAAACTTAAGAAGCCCTGAGTCAATTTTTATTAAATAAAATTATACTATTAAAAAAAATATAATTATGCTATAATAATTAATGAAAGAGGAAAATAATATGTTAAAATTTTATGAAAAGTTAAGCATTACTATTGTTGTATTTTTAGGTGTTGTTGTAGCAACAGCCTTTATAATAGGTAATTTTGTTAAAATTACTAACGAAAAAAAAGCCGAAGAAAATCGTATAATTTTAGATTAATTTAACAACTTCTCTTGCCGCATTACTATAGGCTCTAATTAAACCTCCAGCACCTAATTTAATGCCACCAAAATATCTAATAACAATAACTAAGACATGATTTAAATTATTTTTTTCGATGATATTAAGAATAGGACTACCTGCCGTATTACTTGGTTCTTTATCATCGCTTTTTTTTATATTTTGATCGATTTTATAAGCATAAGGAAAATGTTTAGCTTTCTTATGTTCTTTTTTTAAATCTTCCAAAATATTTTTAACATCATTAACATCATCTATTTGATAATATAAAGCGACAAATTTCGACTTTTTAATTTCTAAAGTATAAGTATTTAATAACTCCATTTTTAACACCAATTAAATTATACCTTAAAAATCTAAAAAAATGTAGTATAATATTAATAGAAATTAATTGGTGATGATTATGTTTAAAGAAAAATTAAAATTAATACCGCATTTGCCGGGTTCTTATCAAATGAAAAATAAAGATGGAATTATTATCTATGTTGGTAAAGCTAAAGATTTATTTAAAAGAGTTAATTCTTATTTTAATCGCCCCCAAACAGGAAAAACTGCGAAAATGGTTAGTGAAATTGCCGATTTTGAATATATTGTTGCCAGTAGTGAATTAGAAGCTTTTTTATTAGAATTTAATTTAATTAAAACGTATGATCCCAAGTATAATATCTTACTTAAAGATGATAAAAGTTATCCTTATATTGAATATATTAGTAAACCATATCCTAAACTTAAAGTTGCCAGATATTTAAATATACGAAAAAAAGATAAAAAAATGTTATTTGGCCCTTATCCTAATGCTTATGCTGCAAGAAGAATTAATCGGTTATATCCTTTAAAAAAATGTGATAATATGCCTAAGAAAGTTTGTTTATATTATCATATTGGGGAATGCCTTGGTTATTGTGAGCATAAAGTAGATCCGCTTAAATTACAAGCTATGGAAGAAGAAATATTAGCTTTTTTAAGAGGTAATGCAGATATTTTAAAAAACAAAATAATTGAAAAAATGGATAGTTATAGTAAAAATCTTAATTTTGAAATGGCTTTAGAACTAAAAAAAGAATTAAATTATATTAATATTATTTTAGATAAACAAAAGATGGAATTACATGATTATGTTAATCGTGATATTGTTGGCTTTTACTTTGACAAAGGTTATTTAAGTGTCCAAATTTTATTTTTAAGAAATGGCCGAATGGTCGGGGGACATTCTGATATATTCCCAATTATCAGTGATTATCAAGATGAACTTGATACTTATATTATGAATTTTTATACTAGACATGAAATTCCTAAAGAAATACTTTGTCCTAATGATGTTAATACATCTATTTTACAAGATATTTTAAAAGTTCCATTTTTAGTACCTTTAAAAGGAAAAAAGAAGAATTTAGTCGATTTAGCTTGTGTTAATGCCAAGATTAATTTGGAAAATGAAATGGAAATCATAAAAAGAGATGAAGAAAAAACTGAAGTCGCTAATAATGAATTAAAAGAATTACTTGGTCTAGATAAATTAGATAGAATTGATTTATTTGATAATTCTAACTTATTCGGGGAATTTACTGTTAGTTGTATGGTTGTTTTTAAAAATGGTCGTCCTGCCAAAAATGAATACCGCAAATACAAAATAAGTTTAGATAAAAATGATGATTATCACACAATGGAAGAAGTAATTTATCGCCGTTATTATAGAGCTTTAGTGGATAAAACTGAACTACCTGATTTAATCATTGTCGATGGAGGTATTAATCAAATAAATGCTTGTTTAAATATTTTAAACGATTTAAACTTAAATATTCGGGTATGTGGTTTAAGAAAAAATAATAAACACCGGACCAATGATTTAGTGGATTCAAAAGATTATCAAATTATTCCTCTTGATAAAACATCATCAGTCTTTCATTATTTAACGAGAATGCAAGATGAAGTACACCGTTACACCATTAGTTATCACCGTACCATAAGAAGTAAAGGAGCTATTTCTAGTGTTCTAGATAATATTGAAGGTATTGGGGAAAAACGGAAAAAAGAACTAATTAAAACTTTTGGTAGCATTAATAAAATTCGCATGGCTCCCATTGCTGAATTAACTAAAATTATTCCCGAAAATGTTGCTATAAACTTAAAAGAATACTTAAATACTCTAAAAGAAGAACAAAAAAATAAAAAAGAAAATGATGAAGAAATGGGCTAATTGCTCATTTTTTTAAATTATTTTAAAAAAGGGAATAAATTTGGAAATTTGCTCCTTTTTTCGACAATTTTTTTAAACTTGGTGTGCTATAGTAAGCGTATTTCATTTTTTAATAAAATTAGAAAGGAGGTAAACATGCCTACTAAAATAGAAGATCAATCTTTATTAAATGACATGCTATTTAAAGAAAGTCTGTCTGATCCTCATAATCGTAATTTTTTAATTCGCTTAATATCTTTAGTCACTGATTTTAAAGAAGATTATTTAAAAAAGCAAAATCTTGATGTAAATTATGAAAAAACTATTGATAAAACTAAATTAAATGATAAATCTTTTCGAGCTGATATAATAATTAAGTTTGATCATTATATTATAAATTTAGAAAGTTATACAACATTTAATAATTTAGCTTTAGATAAATCATTAAGTTATGTCATGCGAATATTTTCAACTCAATTAAATAAAGGTGAGTTTTACGACATATTAGAAAGTGTTATTCAAATAAATTTTATTTCCGAAGATAAAACTGATATGGGAAATAAATTAATAAATACATATACATTAGCCAATGTAGAATATCCCCATAATATACTATCTGATAAGTTTATCATTAAACTCATCAATGTTGACAAAATCCCTGAAAAATCTTATACTAAAGATGAAGAAGAGTTACTGAAAGTTTTAAACTTCATTAAAGCAAAAAACTATGAAGAAAGAAAAGAAGTAGCTAAAGGAGATGAGCTATTGAAAGATTTTAATGAATGGTTAAACAAATACATGTATAATGAAGAAACATTAGAATTTTATCATAATTGGGATTTAGCTATAGCCAAAGATGCTGG
>CANROL010000096.1 GCA_947632255.1 uncultured Bacilli bacterium | reverse complement strand
AACGTAATGCTCGCACAATGCTTGAAAAATATCCTGAAGAAATGGTTGAAAGAGCCATCGTTGGCATGCTACCAAACGGACCACTTGGCGCTAAAATGGCGAAAAAGTTATTCGTTTATAAAGATGCTGAACACAAACACACAGCTCAAAATCCAATAGAGCTAAAGATTGATTAGGAGGTAAATAATGGCTAAACAAGTATGGACCGCTACAGGTCGTCGTAAAAGAAGTTCTGCTACAGTAAGAATTACTGGTGGAACAGGAAATATAGTTGTCAATGGAACAGATGTTAATGAATATTTTCCAAATCAAATATTAGTCATGGATTTAAAACAACCTTTAACTGTTACTGATAATACAAATCGTTTTGATATTGAAGTTACTGTAAGAGGTGGAGGATATTCAGGCCAAGCTGGAGCTATTCGTTTAGGTATTGCTCGTGCTTTATTAAAATTTGATGCTAATACTGATCAAACAAGAGAAGACTCATATCGTAAAATTTTAAAAACAAATGGTTTCTTAACTCGAGATGCAAGAGTTAAAGAACGTAAAAAATATGGTCTTAAAAAAGCTCGTCGTGCTCCTCAATTTAGTAAACGATAGGAAATATGTTTTCTTTAATCCTCATAAACTTAATGTTTATGGGGTTTTCTTTTGTTAATTCATAAACTTAGCTATCATGGACATTTAAAAAATTGCATAATATAATAATGGTGTTATCAGTAAGTCCTTGTTATGCGCTGTAAATTTATTAAATTTACATTAATATAGGTAAGCGCTATGTGTTAGCGTCGCACCAAGGCAAATAACACTAAAAACAGAGTGTTTAATTACATTCTGTTTTATTTTGATTTTATATAAGACATCTCAATTTAGTAAACGCTAAAATTCAATGTTTTCAAAAAAACATTTACATTTAGCTGTAAAAATGATATACTAATATTGATTTACAAAACACCATGCAAAAAATTAAAACATGCATGGTGTTTTGTAAAAAGGAGTGATAGTAATGTTATACACGGGGAAAGAAGCTATAAAAAAATATGGAACAAGATATAACCTATCAAAAGCTTTAAAAAATAAAGAAATATTTAAATTAAAATATGGAATATATTCAGATAGTGATATAGTAGATCCAATAATAGTAGTATCCAAAAAACATCCTGGAGCTATTATAACAATGGATTCAGCTTTTTATTATTATAATTTAACAGATGTTATTCCTACTAAAACGTATGTTGCAACAAGCCGGATATCAAATGCCATAAAAGATGAAAAAATAGTCCAAATATGGACTCCTAAAGAAATTTTAAAAGTAGGACAAGAAGAAATTATAATTGACAATGAAAAAGTAAAAATATATAATAAAGAAAGATTACTAGTAGAATTAATTAGAAAAAGAAATCAAATACCATTTGACTATTACAAAGAAATTATTCACAATTATAGAAAAATTACTGAAGAATTAAATATGTATAAAATAGAAGAATATTTATCTTTATTCAAAAATTCTAATAATTTAACACAAATATTAATAAGGGAGGTTTTTTAATAGATTTAAAAGAAATTGTAAGAAATAATATTAAAGATGGATATGAATTAAATGATGCTAGATCTAAAACTGCTCAAGATATCATATTGAATAAAATCTCTAAAAGCAAATTTAAAAGATATATAACAATAAAAGGTGGTGTGGTGATGCATAGTATTTCTAATTCCGTTCGTCGAGCTACCCGTGATTTAGATTTAGATTTTATTAAGTATTCTTTAGAAGATAAATCTATAAAAGAATTTATAAATAAACTTAATACCATAAATGATAATATAACAATTAAAATAATAGGAAAAATAGAAGAACTTCATCACCAAGATTATAATGGTAAAAGAGTATATATAAAATTAATAGATACAAATAATTATACAATAGATACTAAATTAGATATTGGAGTTCATAAATTATTTGAATTAGAACAAGATGAATACTATTTTAATTTAAATGCTTTAAATGAAGGAGTTAGTTTATTTATTAATTCGCCTGAACAAATATTTGCAGAAAAATTAAAATCTTTACTTAAATTAGGAAGTATATCAGCTAGACATAAAGATTTATTTAATTTTTATTATTTAATTAATTATAAAAAATTAGACAGCCAAAAATTATTAAAAGCTTTTCAAATAATAATTTTTAATGATGATAATATGTATGAAAAAACATTAGATAATATTTATGATCGGCTTAATAAAGTGTTCAATTCTAATGTTTATAAAAATAATATAAAAAACACTAAAAATAATTGGCTAGATATAACTATCAATGAGGCTATCCAATGCTTACTAGAATATATAAAGAAATTATCTAATAATAACAATAATTTTAATTACATATCTTGACTAATATTATTAAAGAAATTATAATTTAATTATCATAACGAAAGGAAGTAAACTATGAAAGAAAGCAAAAAAATAGAAAGTCATATTGTTTTTATATGTTTAGGAATAATTATTATAGCTTTAATAGTAGCTTTAATTGTTTTAGTTTTTTCTTATAACCATTTAGAAAATAAATATGATAATTTAGAAGATATGTATAATTATCAAATTAATCATAATGAAAATCTAAATAGTGAATATATAAATAGAGATAGAGCAATAGCCATAGCATTAGATGATTTAAATCTTAAACGTAATGATGTATATGATTTAGATATTGAACTAGAATATAAATCTCGCTATGAAAAAGCCGTATATGAAATAAGCTTTAATAATAATCATTATGAATATGAATATTTTATTGATGCAACATCTGGTAAAATATTAGATTATTATAAATCATGGGATTAATATGCATACTTTATTAGGTTATATTTTAACTTATTCATATATTATTTTCGTTATTTTTATTGCTTCTTTAATTCAAAAATATAGCAATTTTAAAGAAGAAATACCTCGTAAGTTTATTCATGTATTCGTAGGCTTTTCTTGGTTTATCATGGCTTACTTTTTTAAAAGTACTATTCATTTAATAATTGTGCCAGCAACTTTTTTAATAATAAATTATTTATCATTTACAACCCATTTAATAAAACCTATGGAACGCTTGAAAAGTAATACTCCAGGCACAGTTTATTATGCTTTCTCATTTACAGTATTAGCTCTTTTAACTTATATTCATCATGACTTTATGCCTTTTTATGGTCTAGGAGTTTTAACCATGGCTATTGGTGATGGCTTATCACCAATTATTAGTTCTAAATTTAAAAAAAGAATAGGCCAAACATATAAAACATATGCAGGTACTATTTGGATAATGCTTAGTGCTTTAATAATAGCTATTTTATTTAATAATTATTTTAATTTAAATTTTACTATTTTAAAATATATAATAATAGTTATTTCATCAGGAATATTAGAATTTGTTGGCAATAAAGGTCAAGATAATTTAACATTGCCTATACTTTTAGCAATTATAGCCTATACAATTTAAAAGGAATAAGTATGAATTTAGTAATATCTATCACATTAAGTTTATTATTAGCTTTATTAGCATTCTATAAAAAAGCTTTAACAAATAATGCTTTGTTTTTAGCCTTTATTTTTTCAATTATTATAACTTTTTTTGGTGGTATATCATCATTATTAATTCTAGCTATGGTCTTTATTTTAACTTTAATAGCGAGTAAAATTAAGCAAGATAAAAGAAATAAAATTAATGCTAATATTTTAAAAAAACATGAAAAAAAAGATACTATGGAAATTATTGCCAATGTTGCCACTGGTACTTTAATTTTAATTATCTATGGCCTAACTAATAATTCTCTTTTAAAAGTGGTTTATGCCTCCATCATGGCTGAATCTATCGCTGATAGTTTAGCATCTGACATTGGTATTCTATCCAAAAAAGATCCCATTAACATTTTAACATTTAAAAGAAGTACACCAGGTTTATCAGGGAATACAAGTCTTTTAGGCATTTTTGCCTCATTCATTGGAAGTTTAATTATAGCTTTAATATATTTTATATTTACACCAAACATAATGCATTTAATTATCATAACTTTAAGTGGAACAATTGGTAACTTAATAGATTCTTTTTTAGGCGCAACCCTTCAAGTAAAATACCAATGTCCTAAATGCAACATAATTACTGAACAAGAAACACATTGTAATAATAAAACTAAAAGAATAAAAGGCTATAAAATACTTGATAATGATATAATAAATTTAATAACTAATATTATTGCCGGTTTAATAAGTTATATCATGCTAACAATCTAAAAAAGACTTGCTATTAATAAAAATAAATGATAAAATTAAGATAGTTAAAAGATAGATAAATGGGTAAAATAATTCACCAATCTATAAGAAAATCAAAGAATAGGAGAGATAGAAATGAAGCAAACACACGTTCGGGTGGGGGGTATTTAATTTATTAAATACCAATATATTAACCGAGGTGGTTAATATATGAAATTTGTAACATTAAAATCTTTCGATAAAAAGAAACTAT
>CANROL010000095.1 GCA_947632255.1 uncultured Bacilli bacterium | reverse complement strand
TATTTATAATATGTCTTCTGCCATCTGGATCTTTTTCGATACCATCAAGTAAGTTATGCATTAAGTTATGTCGCCTTACAGTTTCACCATAACAAGAGCCGATGGTGCGATTGCCTATATCCCATTCATCCCACCAATCAACATTATACTTTTCTTTAAGTAAATCTAAATTATTAGAAGCATCTTGATAAATCCAAAGTAGTTCCCCAACTGCAGATTTTATGGCAATTGGTCTTAATGTAATTAAAGGATTTTCATTTTTAGTTAAATCATAAGTCGTAAGTCCATGATTAATACTTAAAGTATGGGCAGGTGTGCCATCTTCATACTTAGGTCTAGGATTTATATCTAGACAACCCTCATCTAATATTCTTTTGATAATTTCTTTGGTGTAAATATCACCTTTTGTTCCTTGTTCCATTATATGTAACCTCCTAAATTTATTATAAAAAACAAATTTAAAATAAACAATAGTTATTGACAATATTTAACTATTTTTGTATTATTTTTTTAAGTAATAATGTCTAATAACTAATAAGTTATTAACAAGGGAGGATGATATGGCAAAACTAATTATAATCGCGGCAATAGGTTTAAATAATGAATTAGGAATGAATAACAAACTTATTTGGTCATTAAAAGAAGATTTACAATTTTTTAAAGAAAAAACAATTAATCATAAGATTGTTATGGGTTATAATACTTTTAAATCTTTACCTAAATTATTACCTAAAAGAGAATATATTGTTTTAACTCATCACAAGATAGATGTTCCTAATGGTCAAGTTTTTAATAATTTTTCTAATTTATTAGAATATTTAAATACTTTAGATGAAGATATTTATATTATTGGAGGTTCAACAATATATAAATTATTTTTACCATATGTAGATGAATTATTATTAACGAAAATTAAAGCTGAATCTAAAGATGCTGATACTTATTTTCCAATTTATAATAATAATGATTATATAGAAACTATCTTAAAAGAAGTTATGGAAGAAAATATTAGTTATGAACATGTATTAATGAGGAGGAAAAATGAAAAGTAAATTAATTGTTATTGAAGGACCTCAAGGGTGTGGGAAAACAACTCTTGCTAATTATTTAAGAGAAAATATTGCAGGTTCTAATTTATTTCGCTTGACAGGTAATAAAGATAAAACTATAACTGGTAAAGAAAAAAGTAAAGATATGTATTTAGCTTTATTAGAATATATGAAAAAACTAGAGGTTTGTGATGTTAATTTAATATTTGATCGAACTTTTTTTACTGATTATGTTTATAGTTTATTAGGTTATAAAGAATATAAATATGATGATGTATATGAAGAATTATTAACTATGTTTAGTAATTTAAATTATGATATATATTATATTTCTTTGTATTTAGAAGATTCTAATATATATGAAGAAAGATTAAAAAGAGTACATCATAATTATCAAGCTTTTAGTAAAGAATCAAGTGTTAGACAACAAAATACTTATAAAAGTTTAATAAATAAAATTAAAGAACATAAAAATATAAAAGTATATGAAATAGCAATGGATGATTTTGATAAAGCTTATCTAAAAATAAATGAAATATTTGAAATAAATAATAAATAAGAAATAAAATATTATGGGAGGATATTTATGGAGTTAGTAAAAGTTTTAAAGGGAATTAATTATACTTTATTAAAGGGTAATATAAATAAAGAAATAAATGATATTAAATATGATAGTCGAAAAGTAGAAGAAGATGATATTTATGTTGCTTTAGTAGGTTTTAATAGTGATGGTCATGATTATATAAAAGATGCTTTAAAAAATAAAGCTGCCGTTATGGTGGTTGCAAAAGATATAGAAATAAATGAAGATGTTACGATAATTAAAGTAGATGATACAAGAATTGCTTTAGCTTTAATGGCGGCGAATTATTTTGATAATCCAAGTAGGAAATTAGTGACAATTGGGGTTACGGGAACAACTGGTAAGACCACAACAACTCATATGATTTGGAAGATGTTATTAGGCGCGGGTGTTAAATGTGGTTTAATTGGAAGTATTGGAATTAAATATAATGATTTAGTAATTCATACAAATAATACAACTCCGGAATCTTATGAAATTCAAAAAAGTTTTAAAGAAATGGTAGATGAAGGGATTACTCATGTAGTCATGGAAACATCTAGTCAAGCTTTTAAATTAAATCGTCTTTATGGTATAACTTTTGATTTAGGGGTTCTAACTAATATTACAACTGATCATATAGGTCCAGGGGAACATGAAAATCATGAAGAATATGTTGCTTGTAAAAATAAATTGTTTTTAAATAGTAAAGAAGTTATTGTCAATAATGATTCTAATTATTTAGATGATGTTTTAAAAAATGTTAAGGCTAAAATATATACTTATGGAATAAATAATGAAGCTGATTTAAAAGTTAAAGAAATTAAATTAATAAATGAAGCTAATTTCTTAGGAACAGAATTTATAACAACTGGAATAATTGATGATACTTTTAAAATTAGTATTCCGGGGGAATTTAATGTATATAATGCAATATGTGCTATAATGGTATGTAAGATATTAAATATAGATATAAATAAAACTAAAGAAGCCTTATTAAATGTTAAAGTAAGAGGTAGAATGGAAACAGCTTTAGTTACACCTAAATTTAAAGTATTAATTGATTATGCACATACGGAAGATGGAATGAGAAGTTTAGTGGATACTTTAAAGGCTTATCAACCTAAAAGATTAATAAGTATTTTTGGAGGGGGAGGTAATCGCGCTAGAGAAAGAAGATATAATCTGGGGGAAATTATAGGTGGGGCTAGTGATTTATGTATAATTACAATGGATAATCCTAGATTTGAAGAAATTAGTTCTATTAATAATGATATTAAAGTTGGTTTAAATAAAGTTGGAGCTAAATATATGGAAATAGATGATAGAGAAGAAGCAATAAAATATGCTTGTTTAAATGCTTTAGATGGGGATTTAATTTTGTTATTGGGTAAAGGCCATGAAGAATATCAAGAAATTAAAGGGGAAAAACATTACTTTAATGAATTAGATGTTTTAAAAGAAGTAAAAAAAGAATTAAAATAAAGATGGTGATAATATGAATTTAGGTAAAGTAAAAATTGCAATTAGTAATAGACATATTCATTTAACTAAAGAAGTATATGAAATGTTGTTTGATGAAAAATTAACCATAAAAAATAAACTTAATCAGGTCGGGGAATTTGCCTCAAATGAAGTTTTAACTATTAAAGGGCCTAAAGGGGAAATAAAAAATGTAAGAATTGTGGGACCTTTAAGAAGTTATAATCAAGTTGAAGTATCCGCATCTGATGCTTATTTATTAGGAATTGTGCCTCCTGTTAGAAAAAGTGGGGATGTAAAAGACAGTGCTCCCATCACTTTAATATCTAATAAGGGGGAAGTTACATTAAATGAAGGTTGTATTTTAGCAGAAAGGCATTTGCATTTAAATCCTAAAGAAGCTTTAGAATTAGGTTTAAAAAATGAAGAAATTGTTAATATTAAAGTTAATAATATTAAAGGGGGATTAATGCAAGCTTTTGTTAAAGTATCCGAGAATGGATATAAAGAAGTTCATATTGATCGAGATGATGCGAATGCTTTTTTACTGCAAAATGGGGATATTGTCGAAATTATAAAGTAGGTGGTTAAATGTTTTGTAAAAGATGTGGTGCTCCATTACCTAGTCATGGCTTTGTTTGCCCAAAATGTGGGGCTATGATGAGTGAAGAACAAATAAAAGAACAAAAGAATTTTAATAAAGATAATAAAAATATAATTTTATTATCAGATTTATATAGTAAAAATCCTATTAAAAGAGATTATTCAAAAATAAAAGATAATAAATTTATTGGGGCAATTATAATAGTTTTAGTTTTACTAGTGTTAATAATAATTGCTATAATAAAAGTTATGTAATCTAAAAAAGGTAGCATAATATTAAGGGTGGTATTATGCTTTTTACTTGTTTAACTATTTTTTTAGCTAGAATTGTAGATGTTTCTATTTCAACATTTAGAACTTTACTGATGGTTCGAAAAAAAAGTTTTGTTATTCCAATTTTAGCTTTTTTTGAAGTTTTTGTTTGGTTTATCGCAGCTAGAAAAGCTTTAAATACAGAAGTTAACAGTTTATTAATACCTATTTGTTATTCTCTTGGTTATGCCACCGGTACTTTTATTGGAGGTTATTTATCAAGATTACTAATGAAAGATATAAATAGTATTGAAGTAATAACTTATCGCAATAACTATAAATTAATTGATGCTTTAAGAAATAAAGGTTATGCGGTAAGTGTTATTGAATTAAAAGATAATTTAGAAGAAGATAAAGATATGCTTAGAATAGATGTTAAAAGTACTAAGACTAATGAAGTTACGAAATTTATTAAGAAAAAAGATAAAGATGCTTTTATTGTGGTAAAAGATACTAAATATGTTTATAATGGCTATATTAAATAAGGGAAATTAGTTGACAAATCTATTTTCCT
>CANROL010000094.1 GCA_947632255.1 uncultured Bacilli bacterium | reverse complement strand
TTCAGCGAAAAGATATTATAGATTATTCATATGTTTTTTTCAATACTGAAGTGTTGCACTTCATATTTAAATTAACAGTAAATTAAAAACTTGTAAATAATAAAGAATTAATTTATAATAAATTTTACTAGAAAAGAGGATATTATGAATTTAGAACAATTAATCGCGGGAGCTTTATTAAAATTTAATGGGGAATTAGATAATGTTGATCTAATTATCTTAAATAAATTAATAAATGTTGATATTAAAGGTGAGTCTTTTAAAATAATTGATAAATATTTTAATATCGAAAATAATAAAATATTTTTTAAAGAAGGAATTGATTTTGATACTTTAGATTATGCTGTTAAAATAAAAGATGTTTTAAATTTTATACAAGGAGAGTATTTTAAAAATTTTTATAATAATTTAGATTTAAAAGAATTTGTTTTAAGAAAAGTTAAATATTTAGAACATATAAGAAAAGAAAATATAAATGATACTTTTAATAGGAAAGAATATAATATTTTTTTAGAATTATTACAAGCTGGTTTATTAATGATACCTTGGATACAAGATGGTACTATATATGGGGATTATGAAGCTGTAACTTTAAGTAAAGAAGGGGAAGTATATTTATATATTAAAGATAATCAAGAACAAATAAATTTATTTAAGAGTGAATTAATAAGTAATGGTTATAATCCTGATTTATTATTTATGTATTTAGCAACTAAAAATTTAGATAGCGATTTTAGAAATATATTTGATATAGAAAGTTTTAGATTATTTGGTCAAATTTATGATTTAGATATTTCTTTAAATAGTTTAAAAAGATAAAAATTAATTGCTACAAATATAATTTTAAGATATAATTATATTAGAGGTTATAAGTATGGCAAAAAAAATAGCTAAAAGTATTATATCTTTATTTGGTGGTTTAACTAGTTTATGGTATGGTAAATATTTAATTATGTTTATTATATCTTTAATGCCTATATTAGAGTTAAGAGGAGGATTAATTGCCGCGGCTTTAATGGATGCTCCAATATTACCTAGTTTTATTGTTTGTTTTATAGGTAATATAATACCAATACCATTTATTTTATGGTTTATAACTAAAATATTTGCTTTTATTAAAGCTAAAAGTAATAAATTAGGGAAATTAGTAACTAAGATAGAAAATAAAGCTAAATCTAAAAAAGATAAAATTGAAAGATTAAAATATTTAGGATTAGTTTTATTTGTGGGTATTCCTCTTCCTGGGACAGGGGCTTGGACGGGATGTTTAATCGCCGCATTGTTAGGAATGGATAAGAAAAAATCATGTTTGGCAGCGATATTGGGTGTAATCATGGCCGGAATAATTATGTTAATCTTTAGTTATGGAATATTGGGAGTGATAATAAAATGACAACTGTTTATTTAGTTAACAATGGCTATACTTTAAATAATTTAAATTTTTCTAGTAATGAATCTTTAAGTAGTCGAAGAGAAAAAAGAATTTTAAGCATTGAAGGGGAAGAAGCTAGTAAATCTTTAGCTAGTAGTAATATCTTTAATGATGTTAATAGAATATATGCAAGTAATTATGTTATGGCTTTAGAAACCGCGAAGTATTTAGCTTCTAATTTAGAATTGGATATTAATATTAAAGATGAACTTGGGGAAAGAGAAATAGGTTTTCTTGGGGATAAAAAAATAAGAATGGTTCAAGAAATGCAAGAAAATGATTTTAACTATAAATTAAATGGGGGTGAATCCCTTAATGATGTTAAAAGAAGAGCCTTAAAGTTTTTAAAAGAAGTTTTAGTTACAGATAAAGATTTAAAAATAGTGATGTTTACCCATAATGTTTTAATAACATCATTACTTAGTACTTATTGTGAAATAGGGTTTAATTTAGATAATCGTTTAATATTAAATTATCATGATGAAGCTATTATTGATGGTTCTTGGGAAGGTATTAAAGTATTTGCTTTAACATTTGATAATGAAGAATTATTAGATATTAAAAGAGTATTATAGAAAGTTTTAGAGGGAGTTTTAAATGAGAGATACCAATGAAAAATATTATGATATTATAAAAGATGAAAATAATTATCATGTACATATATATAAAGAAGAAATAGTAAATAAAAGAAATAAAGGAAAAATAGATTCTTATAGAACATTTACTTTATTAGATGATATATATCCAGATGATTTAGAAAAATGTATTAAAGAATTAAAAAGTTTAGGTTATTTAAATGGTAGTAAAGTTATTCCTGAAGATTATGAAGGTATATTAATAAATAATCCAATTGTAAAATTAAAATTAATGCATTTAAGTCATAAAATAAAAATATTAGAAAAAGTATATACTGATTATATAATAGATAATATAAATTATATTTTAACTTATATGGTTTATATAGATTTAGATACTGGGTTAATTAAGATTTTGTATTTAGGTAATTTAGGTATATATAATGATAATATGATTAATGATCTAATAAATAGGGGTTATACTTATATAAGTGATAGTTCTAATCAAAAATTAGTATTAAAAAAGTCTAGATAGTTCTAGACATTTTTTAATCTTGAAATAAATTTTTTTCTTTACGATAAGCAGTTATCGCGGAATTATCTTTTATTAAAGAAGAAATGGAATGACCTTCGTTTAAACTATTAATGATTTTAGCTAAATAAGTAGAACAATCAGCAGCGTGGAACCATTTTTTGTTTAAGATTTCTTCAGGAACATAAGTTAAGTTCGTGGCATAGATGGCATCAAATATCCCATTTTTATAAGCTTTATCAAATTTAGAATAGCCCGCGGTAAATAAAGCAAAAGTTGTAAAGAAATATATTTTTTTGGCACCGCGTTTTTTTAATTCTTCGGCAACATCTAACATTGAGCCACCACTGGCAAGCATATCATCAACGACAATAATAGATTTATCTTTGACATCTGCTCCTAAATATTCGTGAGCAACAATAGGGTTATGACCATTTACAATTTTAGATATGTCACGACGTTTATAAAACATACCAACATCAACTCTTAAGATATCAGCAAGAAATCTTGCTCTATCCATAGCTCCAGTGTCAGGACTTACGACTAAAGTATTTTCAATTTCAAAATCTTCATTTTTTAAAAATTCTTTTAACATGTCATTCGTGGTAAAGAAGTTATCAAATGGTAAAGTAGGGATGGCATTTTGAACATTGGGATCATGAGCATCAAAAGTTACAATACCAGATATTCCTAAATTTTTAAGTTCTTGTAAAGCGGCAGCACAATCTAAAGATTCTCTTGATTTCCTTCTATGTTGTCTTGATGCATATAAGAAGGGCATTACGACTCTTATACTTCTGGCATGGCCCATAATAGCTAAAATGGTTCTTTTTATATCTTGAAAATGTTCATCAGGACTCATGTGATGTTCAAAGTTATACATTTTATATGTAATACTATAATTGTGAGTATCACTTAAGATATAAACATCTTTACCTCGGATAGTATCCATGATGGTTACTTTACCTTCACCATCACTAAAACGATCAACTTTAATAGGTACTAAATAATTAGTATCTGTTTTACGTAATTTTTTAATTTCGTTATTAACTTTTAACCCCAATTCTTGACAATTATCCATGATAATTAAACATAAATCTTCATTTTTCATATACTACTCCTCATAGTTTAATTTTATCATAAAATTTTCATCTAACAAAGTATTAATTAGATGTTTTTTAAAAATATTTAAATAAGAGGAAAAACCTTGAAAAAAGATATAGAAAGTGATAATATATAAGTTATAATGATAGTAGTAAATGATGAAAAGGTGAGGAAGTGAATAAATGATGAATATTTGGAATTACTTAAATAAGAAAAAAGTAATAATATTATTAATAATATTAACATTAATAGTAACAATAGGGGTAACATATTCAGCATTTACAATAGGAAAAAAACAAGAAAATGGCAATACCTTTTTTAGTGTAGGATGTTTAGATATAACAATATATAATGAAAGTAATGCCATAAATTTTGAAAGTGCGACACCAATATATGATGTAAAAGGATTAAAAACAGAAGGCTATACATTTAGTATAAAAAATAATTGTGATAAAGCAAGTAGTTATGAAATAAATATAGAAACAATGAATGATCCAGCAAGTGCAGATGCATTAGAAGCTAAGAATGTCAGAGTAGCATTATCAAGTGATACATTTGATAATATAATAAGTAGATTAGATGAGAATGACGTAGTAAAGAATTATAAAAAAGGATCATATGTAGCATATAATATATATAAAGGAACATTAAAAGGAAAAGAGACAAAAGAATTTAAATTAAGAGAATGGTTAGATTATAATGCGACAAAAGAAGCAGCGAATAAAGTATATAAATCAAGTATAAATGTTGTGGCAGGAATAGAGAATGTCGAAAAAGAAATAGAGATAAAGACAAGATATGCTGATGGAGAGTTAATAGGAACATTAACAGAAGAAGCAAGTAATGTAAAATATTGTATAACAAAAGAAAATAAATGTATACCAGGAGAGAATCTTACATTAAATGGAAAAGAGACAAGATTAACATGGCAAACAGATAATGAGACATCAGTATGTAGTAAGATAAATGATACAGGAAAGATATATTGTAG
>CANROL010000093.1 GCA_947632255.1 uncultured Bacilli bacterium | reverse complement strand
TTTTTTCTTGATTTTGGAATATATATATGTTAGACTTATTAATAGAATAAAAGGTGGTGTAAGGATGGATTTCCTTAATAGATTGTATGAAAGTAATTATTTTGGTATTGGTTTATTTGCCGTAATATCATTTTTAGTTATAATGTTTTTAATTGTTTTATTTTTTGGTAAGAAAGATGAAAAGAAAAGAAAATTAGAAGAAACTAAGAACTTAAATATGGATGAAGCTGATGATGCATTTAAACAAATAGAAAATGGAGCACCAGTAGAAATTAAACCAGATGATATAGAGATTAATAATGATATTATTAATGATAATAATAATGTTATTGCTCCAATTGAACCTTTAGAAATTAAACCAGAAATAGATACAGAAATAAATAATGGTGTTATAAATGATGATAGTAATGGTATAAATATTACACCAGTAGAACCTTTAGAAGTTAAGCCAGAATCTAATATGGATTTAAATATTGCTCCAGTTGCCCCAATAAATTATGATGTAGAAGAAGATATTAATGAAGAACCTCAAATAATAAATCCTTTACCAATTGAAGAAGATATAATTAAAGAAAATGGGATTGAACCAATTAAGATTGATGATATGCCTGCTGTAGAAGATATTAAACCAATTAATTTTATGCCAAATATGGATATTGGTAGTAATCAAGATTTAGATAAAACTATAATAACTCCTGTTATAACAGAACCTACTAAGTTTGATGCTAGAAATGATGAAGTATTTGAAATGCCAAAAGAAGAAGTTCAACCTATAATTAAACCAATAATTGAAGAAGAAAAAGAAACTTTAAATGTTATGCCAACTATTGTAGAAGAACCAGTTATAAGTGATTCTTATTATAATCCAGTTGTAGAAGAAAAAGTAGAAGATATTAAAGTACCAAATATTGATTTTGATGCTTTAGCTAAATCAATATCTGATGAATTAGATGAATTAGAAAAACAAAGTAAACTTCAAGAAGAACAAAATACTAATAATAATTTAAATTCTATTTATGTTGCTTCATCAGTTGATATGCCTAAAAAAATTGATTTACCAACCAGAAAAGATGAATAAAAAGCTGTTATAAGCTTTTTTTTTAGAAAAAATGTTTAAAAATGTCAAAAAAAATGTAAAAACCCTTGATTTTAAAAGAAGTTTTTGATAATGTTAATATGTAAGGTAAATAGCCTTATAAATATTCGTTTTTGAAGGAGGAATTTTATATGTCAAGAACTGAATTAGTAGAATTTGTAGCTGCTGATGCTAATATGTCAAAAGCAGAAGCAGGAAGAGCTTTAGATTCTGTTTTAAAAGGAATTCAAACTGGTCTAAAGAAAGAAGGCAAAGTTGCTTTAGTTGGCTTTGGTACTTTTAGTGCAAAAAAACGTGCTGCTCGTGAAGGTATTAACCCTCTTACTAAAGAGTCTATTAAAATACCTGCTAAAACAGTTGCTTCTTTTAAAGCTGGAAGCAAATTAAAAGACGCTTTAAATTAATAGATACTTAGGTATCTATTTTTTTTGCCTTTTTATTTTTTCTATGATATAATTTGATATAAGAAAGGATTATTCTTATGAAAGAAAATAATAATAATGTTTTAAATTATCAAAAAGAAGCTGATCAAATGGTTAAAGAAATATATACTAATGCTTTACAATCTAAAGTTAAAAATAATATTAATGTTGTTTTTAATGATTTAATAAATAAAACTTTAGAATATAGAGTTTGGAAATCTTATTATAAAAAATTTAAAAAATATTTAGCTAATAAAGTATTAGATTTTAATTTAGCTTATAAATTTGCTTTAGTACTTAGTTGTGCTAATATTATATGTAGTGATAGTGATAAAAAAGAATTTGAAGAAATTAAGGGTTATTTAAGTGAATTTATTAGTTTATTAGAGGGATTTAAGAATTGTACAGATACTAAAATGATAAGAATAATTAGTTGTTTAGATTTAAATTTAGTTTATAATAATATTGTTTTAAATAATAAAAATAATGATATTACGAGAAAATAAGTAAAAGATACTTGCATTTTTACATTATTTATGGTAGATTATTAATGAACTCGAAAGAGTTTTTTAATTTAGAAAAAAGAAGGAGAAATTATGGCAAAAAAAGTTGAAAGTAAAAAGAATAAGAAGAATGATGCAAAAGTAAAAAAAGAAAATTATTTTGAAGGAGTTAGAAGTGAACTAGCTAAGGTTAAATGGCCTACTAAGAAAGAAGTATTAAAGTATACGATTGCTACTATAGTATTTTCAGCAATACTTGTAGGATTCTTTGTTCTTTTAGACTTATTAATGTCTGCGATTAAAGGAGGTCTATAATGGAAAAAGAATGGTATGTAGTAAGTACTTATTCAGGTCATGAAGCTAAAGTTAAAGAAAAACTAGAAGCTAAAGTTGAATCGATGGGTTTACAAGATTCTATATTTAGAATAATTATTCCTGAAACAACTGAAGTAGAAGTAAAAGATGGGGTAAAAAAAGAAAAAGTTAAAAAAATGTTTCCTAGTTATGTATTAGTAGAAATGATTATGAATGATGAAGTATGGTATATAGTTAGAAATACACCAGGTGTTACCGGTTTTATTGGATCATCTGGAAAAGGAGCTAAACCTACACCATTGTTACCTCAAGAAATTGATAAAATACTTGCTAATATGGGCATGAGTCGAGTAAATATTGAATCAGAAATGGCTGTTGGGGATAAAGTTAATATTGTTGATGGACCATTTAAAGGTATGATGGGTAAAGTAGATAGTATTGACTTAGAAAATAACAGATTAAATGTTTTAATAGATTTATTTGGTCAAGAAACTCCTGTAGAAGTAGAAGTTTATCAAGTTAGTAAAGCCTAATTTCTTATATAAATAAATAGAGTACTATTAAGTTAGTATTCTTTTTTAATAGTAGAATTAATATTGAAAAAAAGTAAATAGTATGGTATATTTTAAATAGTAAAGGAGTATAAATATGAAAGAAAAGAAATTACCCGTAAGGGGGTTATTTAATACTCCTTTAAATAAAAAACTAATAATAGTAGGAGTATTATTATTAATATTAATAGGAGGAATAAGTATAGGGTACTCCTATCTTTCAGTTGGAGATAAACAAGAATCACCAAATGCATTTACAAGTGGATGTTTAAATATAACTATAGAAAATGAAAGTAATGCAATAAATATAGAAAATGCTTATCCAGTGAGTGATGTAAAAGGAATAAAAGATGAAAAAAATGCTTTTAATTTTACAATTAAAAATAGTTGTAATAAAGATGCTAACTATGAAATAAGTGTAATAGATACAACAGAAAGTAGTGTAAATAAATTAGATGCTCAATATGTAAAAGTATCACTTTCAAGTGAAACAAATGATTATATAATAAAGAAATTAACAAATGAAATTAAAACAGGAGAAAATGGTAGTTATGTAATATATGATGGTATATTAGAAGCTAATGAAGAAAAGAAATTTACATTAAAAGAATGGATAGATTATGAAACAACAAAAGAAGAAGGAGCAAATAAAACCTTTCAAAGTAAAGTAAAAGTAACAGGAGGAACAAAGATAGAAGTAATAGATGATACAGAGATAAAGTTTACAATAGAAGATGATAAAGTAATAGGAACAGTAAGAGGCAAGAGAAGTACTGAAGGAACTGAAGTTAAATATTGCATAACAACTGATAATATATGTACTCCTAAGGTTAGTATTGAACTAACAGAGTCTGATGAAGAAGAAACATTTACTATAGAAGATATAACTGAGAAAGATTATATGGTATGTGCAAATGTAACCAATAGTGAAACAATATGTTCTAATGTAAAAGAAAGGAAAGTACTAAGTCCATCAGAAAAAACTTTAGCAACCCTTAAAAAATCACCAAGTGAAGAGAGCAAATGTCCTACATTAAATGAGGATGGTTCTGTTACAGTAAGTGGTATAGAAAGTACACAAAGTTTAATATGTAAAGCAAAAGATGACGATGGTACAAGTTATTATTTTAGAGGTGCTGTAAATGACAATTGGGTACAATATGGAACTACAAATGATAATAAAAAAATTTATTGGAGAATAATCCGAATAAATGGCGATGGAACAATCCGACTAATATATGCTGGAACTAGTAACAATGGTACACCTCCAAATCAAGGCGAAGGAATATGGATGCCAGACGAATACGGAATAAATCCTTCAAGTGGAATTGCGTTTAATAGTCAGTCCAATAAAAATGCCTATGTAGGTTATATGTATGGAACACCAGGTTCAACAAGTTATGCTGCTGAACATACTAATACAACCAGTAGTAATATAAAAGATGTGATTGATACATGGTATAGTACGAATTTAAGTGATGAGTCAACATATCTTAGTGATTCAACTGGATTTTGTGGCGATAGAAAAGTAGTGCAAAATGTTTGGAACGGTTTTACTGGAGATGGGTCGAATGAAACAATGACAAGTTATGCTCCAGCCAGTAGATTGATATCAAATAGTAATTGGAAGCAAATACAGGAACCTACATTAAAATGTGAAAATAAAAGTAATGACTTGTACACCACTTCTGGAAATATAAATAAAGGAAAGGGTAATGGTAAACTAACATATCCAATAGGATTAATAACTAGTGATGAAGCAGTTTTGGCTGGTGGCTTTGGAGGAATAAGTAATACAGGTTATTGGTTATGGACAGGTCAAAATTACTGGACGATGTCTCCGTCTAACTTTG